>JAHZJY010000101.1 GCA_022600695.1 Actinomycetes bacterium
GCCCAGCATCAGGGCCTCATTGTGAATTCCGGCCACCAGGTGCATCAGCAACAGCGGATTGGCCGCGCCGAGCCACAGCGCGGTGACCTCCGCTACTCCGCATCGGCGGGCCAACCGCGGCGTCGCCCAGACGATCAGGCCGACTCCGATCAGCACCACCACGCGGTGCGACAGCACCGCTGCGACGATGTTCTCCCCGGTGAGCCCGGAAATGCCCCGCCCGATCCACAGGAACAGCGGGCCGTACGGGGCTGGAGTCTCCCGCCAAAGGCTGGGTACCGACGATGTGAACACATGGTCCAGCCCCAGCCCCGGTGCCGGGCCGATCCGGTAGGGATCGAGGCCGTTGCGGGCGATCTGACTCTGCGCCAGATAGGAATAGACGTCCTTGCTGTACATCGGCGGGGCGAGGAGCAACGGCAACATCCACAGCAGCAGCGTGCGGTCGAGTTGGCTGCGCGACATCCGCCGCGGGCCGTGTACGAATCGGCCCAGCATCAGCCAGGCCAGCGCCATCATCACCGCACCGGTGGTGGTCATGGTCAACGAGACGGTCTGGATCCGGGACGGCAGGTTCAGCAGGCGCACACCGAAGGTGGGGTCCTGGACGACGGGGCGGGCACCGGCGCCGAGGGCGCCGATCGCCATCAGGACCGTTCCGGTCGCACCGAACAGCCGGGTGCGGTCCATGGCCCGCAGTTCGATCCGGTTGAGGGCCGCGCCCACGGTCCGTTCATCGCCGTGCCAGCTCGCGATGGACAGGCTGAGGGGGTGCCGGCGGGCTGCCACCACCGCACTCTATCCGGCTGCGAAGCGGGTGGGAGCGCGGGTGAGGATCCGAGTGAGGGTGCCCTTGCTAGACCGGTCTGAGTAATTGCGTCACACTTGTGTTGTGAAAATCTTGCCCGCCAGTTCGCCGGTGCCCCGGGTGCCGGCGCAGGACGGCCGCACCCGCCGTTCCGTCGTCGGGCTGCTGCTGGAATCAGGTTCCATCACCGCGGCGGAGATCGGTCGTCGACTCGGCATATCCGCGGCCGGGGTGCGCCGGCATCTCGACGCGCTGGTCGAGGACGGTGACGCAGAGGCCAGCCCCGCGGCGGCCTGGCAGCATGCCGGCCGCGGCAGGCCCGCCAAACGGTACCGGCTCACCGCAGCCGGGCGGGGCAAGCTCGAACACAGTTATGACGACCTTGCCGCGGCTGCGATGCGGCAACTGCGCGAGATCGGCGGCGAGGAGGCGGTCCGGACCTTCGCCCGGCGCCGTATCGACACCATCCTCGACGGGGTGGCCCCCGCCACCTCAGACGATGACAGGTCGCTGGAGGACGCCGCGGAGCGGGTGGCCGAGGCGTTGACCGACGCCGGCTACGCCACCACGACGACCCGGGTCGGCGGACCGGCGAAGGGTATCCAGATCTGCCAGCACCACTGCCCGGTTTCTCATGTGGCCGAGGAATTCCCGGAACTATGCGAAGCCGAGCAACAGGCCATCTCCGCGGTGCTCGGGACCCACGTCCAGCAGCTCGCCTCCATCGCCAACGGCGACTGCGCCTGTACCACGCACATACCGCTTCAAATCCCGCTCACCTCTATCACCGCTGCTACACCCGGCAACGAACCACCCGACAACGAACAAGGAGCGTCGACATGACGATTTCCCCGGAGGTCCAACCACTCACCCAGGAAGAGACGATCGCCTCCCTCGGTAACTACGGCTACGGCTGGGCGGACGCCGACGTCGCGGGCGCCGGCGCCAAACGTGGGCTGTCGGAGGCGGTGGTCCGAGATATCTCCGCCAAGAAGGACGAGCCGGACTGGATGCTCGACGTGCGACTGAAGGCGCTGCGTACCTTCGACAAGAAGCCGATGCCGAACTGGGGCTCGGACCTCGAGGGGATCGACTTCGACAACATCAAATATTTCGTGCGCTCAACCGAGAAGCAGGCGACTTCGTGGGAGGAACTTCCCGAGGACATCAAGCGCACCTACGACCGGCTGGGGATTCCGGAGGCCGAGAAGCAACGATTGGTCGCCGGGGTGGCGGCTCAGTACGAGAGCGAAGTCGTCTACCACCAGATCCGGGAGGATCTTGAGGCGCAGGGGGTTATCTTCCTCGACACCGATACCGGACTGCGGGAGCACCCGGAGATCTTCAAGCAGTACTTCGGCACGGTGATCCCGGCCGGCGACAACAAGTTCTCCGCACTCAACACCGCGGTCTGGTCCGGCGGATCCTTCATCTATGTGCCCCCGGGTGTGCATGTCGACATCCCGTTGCAGGCCTACTTCCGGATCAACACCGAGAACATGGGCCAGTTCGAGCGGACCCTGATCATCGCCGATGAGGGCTCCTATATTCACTACGTCGAAGGTTGCACCGCCCCCATCTACAAGAGCGACTCGCTGCATTCGGCGGTAGTGGAGATCATCGTCAAACCCAATGCGCGGGTTCGTTATACGACCATCCAGAACTGGTCGAACAATGTCTACAACCTGGTTACCAAGCGAGCTCGCGCCGAGGCCGGCGCCACGATGGAATGGGTTGACGGCAATATCGGCTCCAAGGTCACCATGAAGTACCCGGCAGTGTGGATGACCGGTGAGCACGCCCAGGGCGAGGTGCTCTCGGTCGCGTTCGCCGGCGAGGGGCAGCACCAGGACACTGGCGCCAAGATGCTGCACCTGGCTCCGAACACATCGAGCAATATCGTGTCGAAGTCGGTGGCCCGCGGGGGTGGACGTGCCTCCTACCGAGGCCTGGTCCAGGTGAACAAGGGGGCCAACGGCTCCCGTTCGAGCGTGAAATGCGATGCGCTACTTGTCGACACGATCAGCCGCAGCGACACCTACCCGTATGTGGACATCCGTGAGGACGATGTCACGATGGGCCACGAGGCCACCGTGTCGAAGGTCAGCGAGGACCAGCTGTTCTACCTGATGAGTCGGGGGATGACTGAGGACGAGGCGATGGCAATGGTGGTGCGCGGATTCGTCGAGCCGATCGCCAGGGAACTGCCGATGGAGTACGCCCTCGAACTCAACCGTCTCATCGAATTGCAGATGGAAGGTGCGGTCGGCTGATGGCAGACGTGAGCGCACCGGTGCAGGGTTCGACCATGGCCGTGAACAAGGGCGAGCAATTCAGCTCGTTCGACGTCAACGCCTTCGAGGTTCCCGGCGGTCGCGATGAGCTGTGGCGGTTCACCCCGCTGCGCCGGCTGCGCGGCCTGCACGACGGATCTGCGGAGGCCGACGGATCGGCCGATATCGCCGTCGCTGGGCAACCCGGCGTGACGGTCGAGACCGTCGATCGAGGTGACTCCCGACTCGGCCAGGGCGGGATTCCCTCCGATCGAGTCGCGGCCCAGGCCTTTTCGTCTTTCGTCGAGGCCACTATCGTGACGGTGGCCCGTGCGGCCCGGGTTGAGATGCCGGTGGACATCAGCATCACCGGCCCCGGCGCCGGCAAGACCGGTTACGGACACCTGCAGATCCGGTGCGGGGAACTGGCCGAGGCGGTTGTCGTGATCGACCTGCGGGGCAGCGGAACCTACGCCGACAACATCGAATTCGTCATCGCCGACGGGGCCCGGCTGACCGTGGTTTGGATCGCCGACTGGGCCGATGACATGGTCCATGTCAGTGCCCAGCATGCTCGTCTGGGCCGTGACGCGGTGCTCCGGCACGTGGCGGTCACCCTCGGTGGCGAGGTGGCGAGAATGTCGGCTACGGTTCGCTTCGACGCGCCCGGCGGCGACGCGGAATTGCTCGGTCTGTACTTCGCCGACAGCGGCCAGCATCTGGAATCGCGATTGCTGGTTGACCATTCGCAGCCCAACTGCAGATCGAATGTCCTTTATAAGGGTGCTCTACAGGGCGATCCGGAATCACCCAAACCCGACGCGCGCAGTGTGTGGATCGGTGACGTACTGATTCGCGCCGAGGCCACCGGCACCGACACCTTCGAGGTCAACCGCAACCTGGTGCTCACCGACGGTGCGCGCGCCGACTCGGTGCCGAATCTGGAGATCGAAACCGGCGAGATCGTCGGGGCTGGACATGCCAGCGCCACCGGTCGTTTCGATGACGAACAACTGTTCTACCTACAAGCCCGCGGGATCCCCGAGGATCAGGCCCGCCGCTTGGTGGTGCGGGGATTCTTCGGTGAGATCATCTCCAAGATCGCCGTACCCGAGATCCGCGAACGTTTGACCGATGCCATCGAACACGAACTGGCCATGACCGAATCGAGAGTCGAGCAATGAGCACACTGGAAATCAAGGATCTGCACGTCTCTGTCGCCACCCCCGAGGGCACCGAGAAGGAGATTCTCAAGGGCGTCGACCTGACGGTGAATTCCGGGGAGACGCATGCGGTGATGGGCCCGAACGGATCCGGGAAGTCGACGCTGTCCTACGCCATCGCCGGCCATCCCAAGTACACCGTCACCTCCGGGTCCATCACCCTCGACGGTCGGGACATCCTGGAGATGAGTGTCGACGAACGGGCCCGCGCGGGCTTGTTCCTGGCCATGCAGTACCCGGTCGAGGTGCCCGGCGTCTCGATGTCGAATTTCCTGCGCACCGCCGCGACCGCGGTCCGGGGTGAGGCGCCGAAGCTGCGGAATTGGGTCAAAGAGGTCAAAGGGGCGATGACCGATCTGGACATTGATCCGCAGTTCGCCGAGCGCAGCGTCAATGAGGGGTTCTCCGGCGGTGAGAAGAAGCGGCACGAGATCCTCCAACTCGGGTTGCTCAAACCGGCAATCGCCGTTCTCGACGAGACCGACTCCGGTCTGGACGTGGATGCGCTGCGGGTGGTCAGCGAGGGCGTCAATCGGTACGCCGAGGCTGAGCATGCCGGAGTGCTGCTGATCACCCACTACACCCGGATACTGCGCTATATCCAGCCGCAGTTCGTCCATGTCTTCGTGGACGGCCGCATCGTCGAGTCGGGCGGGCCGGAACTTGCCGACGAGCTGGAGGAGAACGGCTACGTGCGGTTCGCCCAGCGCGCGGCCGCTACACCGTAGGGTCGCCGATGACGGCTTCCGCGGCTGTTGACCCCGCCCAGTTGGCCGCGGTCCGCGCCGATTTCCCCATCTTGGGCCGAGTGATGCGGAGCGGCCGCCGGTTGGCCTACCTGGACTCCGGTGCGACATCCCAGAAGCCGATCCAGGTTCTCGACGCAGAACGCCACTTTTTGACCACCTGCAACGGCGCGGTGCATCGCGGGGCACACCAGCTGATGGAGGAGGCCACCGACGCCTTCGAACAGGCACGCGCCGATATCGCCGGTTTCGTCGGGTCCACGCCCGACGATCTGATTTTCACGAAGAACGCTACCGAGGCGCTCAACCTGGTCTCTTATGTGTTGGGGGACAGCAGATTCGGAAGTGCCGTCGGTCCGGGTGACGTGATCGTCACGACTGAACTGGAGCACCACGCCAATCTGATCCCCTGGCAGGAACTCGCCCGGCGCACGGGAGCCACCCTGCGCTGGTATGGGATCACCGATGAGGGGCAGGTGGACCTTGACTCCCTGCACCTCGACGAGCGGGTCAAAGTCGTCGCTTTCACCCACCACTCGAACGTCACCGGAACCAGCGCCCCGGTCGCCGGGCTGGTGGCCCGGGCCAGGGCGGTGGGCGCGATGACCGTCCTGGACGCCTGCCAGTCGGTGCCGCATCAGCCGGTGGATCTGCCCGCGCTGAATGTGGACTTCGCCGCATTCTCCGGTCACAAGATGCTCGGCCCCACCGGGATCGGCGCGCTATACGGCCGCCCCGGGCTTCTGGCGGCGCTGCCGCCCTTCCTGACCGGCGGGTCGATGATCGAGACGGTGACCATGGAATCGGCGACCTATGCGCCCCCGCCGCAGCGCTTCGAGGCTGGCACCCAGATGATCTCCCAGGTTGTCGGACTGGCGGCTGCCGCACGCTACCTCGACGCCATCGGTATGGCCACCGTGGAGGCTCATGAGAACCTGCTGGTCGGCGCCACACTTGAGGGTTTGGCACAGATACCTCAGGTGCGCGTTATCGGCCCGTTGGACCCGGCGGGACGACGCTCGCCGGTGGCGTTCGTCGTCGACGGCGTGCACGCCCACGATGTCGGGCAGGTCCTCGACGATGACGGTGTCGCGGTGCGGGTCGGCCACCACTGCGCCGCGCCACTGCACCGACGCCTCGGGGTGGCCGCTACAGTGCGGGCCTCCTTCGCGGTGTACAACACTCTCGACGAGGTGGACCGGCTGATCGCCGGCGTGCGGCGGGCTATCGACTTCTTCGGGGAACCCCCGGCCGGCAGGACCAACTGATGCGGCTTGAGCAGATCTACCAGGACGTGATCCTCGATCACTACAAGCATCCGCATCATCGCGGGCTCCGCGAGCCGTTCGGAGCCGAGGTGCATCATGTGAACCCGACCTGCGGGGACGAGGTCACCCTGCGGGTCGCACTGTCCGACGGCGGAGAGCGGGTGGCTGATGTGTCCTATGACGGGCAGGGCTGCTCGATAAGTCAGGCTGCCACATCGATCCTGGCCGATCAGGTGATCGGGCTGCCGGTCGGTCAGGCATTGGCGACGGTGGCGGAGTTCACCGGGATGGTGTCCTCCCGCGGTGCCGTCGCCGGAGATGAGGAAGTGCTGGGTGACGCCATTGCGTTCGCGGGGGTGTCGAAATACCCGGCGCGGGTGAAGTGCGCCCTACTGGGCTGGCTGGCGTTCAAGGCCGCCGTCGCGGAGGCGGCATCCGCACAAGAGTTCGCGCGGGTTTCCCGTGCCGATGATCTGGAGTAGCCGATGATCTGGAGGAGAAGCGATGACCGATACAGCCGCTGACGGTCTGGTGGCCGACCTGGAAGAGGCCATGTACGACGTGGTCGACCCGGAACTCGGCATCAACGTCGTCGACCTGGGCCTGGTTTACGGGATCACCGTGGAAAAGGGCGCCGCACAGGACGGTGGGGAAGGAGCCGGCTCGGTGGCGCTCATCGATATGACGCTGACATCACCAGCCTGTCCACTGACCGATGTCATCGAGGACCAGACGCTCAATGCGCTGGTCGGGCCGGGACTGGTCAACGAGGTCAAGATCAACTGGGTTTGGAATCCGCCGTGGGGCCCGGACAAGATCACCGACGACGGTCGCGAGCAACTGCGGGCCCTGGGCTTCACCGTCTGAAATGTCCGGCATCGTCACCGCCACCCGTCGCCAACTGCACGCCATCGCGGAAAACCTGATCGCGGGCCCGCAGTACCGAGCGGCTGGAACCATCCGGTTGGCCGTCCGGCCTGACGGCTTCACCGGGACGGCGCTTCCGGTGGCGGTGCGGGGAACGACGCTGGTCTGGCCGGAGGGCCTGGTGCCGCTGGCCGGTCCGGCCGGCGAGATCGCAGCGGCCGCCGGTCTACTGATCGGCCCGCCACCTGCTGAGGTCTATCCACCGCATGCGGCGCTGGGGGCCGATACCGTCATCGACCTCGACCCGGAAGCGGCCGAGGTGATTTACCGCAGTCTTTACGCCGGGGGCACCGCAGTCGCGGAAGTCCTGTCCCATGGCCATCCGGTGCTGTGGCCGGAACATTTCGACGTCGGTGATCACGAGAACGAGGTCAACTATGGGGTCGCGGCCGGGGACGGGGAGCATCCGCTGCCCTATGCCTATGTCGCTCCGTGGGACTACCCGACGGACCCGCGTACCGGACGCATGTGGAACGCGTCCTTCGGCGCGCTGCACCCGATCGACACCGCCGCCGATGTCGGCTCGATCACCGTTGATATCGCCGATTTCTTCCAGCGGCTGCGATCCGCGCTCTGATCCCGATTCCGGGCCGCCGACCAGACCATGTTCCGCTGGGAACACAACGGGATACCTTCGGCGTTGGCACTGTCATGGCTACCCGAGACCTCACCGAGCAGGACTTCAACGACACCGTCGCCGGTAACGATATCGTGCTGGTCGATTTCTGGGCGTCCTGGTGCGGACCCTGCCGCGCCTTCGCTCCGACCTACACGGCATCGTCGGAAAAGCATCCCGACATCGTCTTCGGCAAGGTCGACACCGAGGCGCAGGAACAACTCGCCGCAGCCGCTGAGATCCGCGCTATCCCCACCCTGATGGCGTTCAAGAAGGGGCATCTGGTGTTCAACGGTGCCGGGGCGCTGCCACCGGCCGGGCTCGAGGACCTCATCTCCCAGGTCCGTGATTTCGACATCGAAGCGGAGATCGCCAAACAGCCGCCCAGCACAGAACTCTGAGGGGTTACCCGAGGATCGGTTTGGCGAATCCCGGTGGATTCCCTCGGCTCCGCACCCGCGATAGCGTGCAACGGTGAATCATTCCGGTTACGTCCTCGTCGAGCATCCGCGCCCGCACATCGCGCTGGTCACGCTCAACCGGCCGGAGCGGATGAACTCCATGGCCTTCGATGTCATGATTCCCCTCAAAGAGGCGCTGGCCGAACTCAATCACGACAATGCCGTGCGCGTCGTGGTGCTCACCGGTGCGGGCCGCGGCTTCTCCTCGGGCGCGGACCACAAGTCGGCCGGTGCGGTACCCCACGTCGAAGGCCTTACCCGGCCGTCCTACGCGCTGCGGTCGATGGAGATTCTCGATGAGGTGATTCTGGCGATGCGCCGGATGCACCAGCCGATCATCGCTGCAGTCAACGGTGCCGCCATCGGCGGCGGGCTGTGTCTGGCCCTGGCCGCCGATATCCGGTTGGCCTCGGCCGACGCCTACTTTCGGGCAGCGGGCATCAACAACGGGCTGACCGCCAGTGAGTTGGGCCTGAGTTTTCTGCTGCCGCGAGCCATCGGGTCCTCACGGGCGTTTGAGATCATGCTCACCGGCCGCGACGTCGACGCGGATGAAGCCGAACGTATCGGCCTGGTCTCCCGTCAGGTGCCTGCCGATGATCTGCTGTCCTCCTGCTACGACCTGGCCGGCCGGATCGCCGGGTACTCCCGGCCGGGAACCGAACTGACGAAGCGGACCCTGTGGAACGGCCTGGACGCCAGTACCCTGGAGGGACACATGCAGGCCGAGGGCCTCGGGCAGCTCTACGTGCGTCTGCTCACCGCCAACTTCGAGGAGGCGGTCGCTGCGCGCGCCGAGAACCGTGCTCCGGTCTTCACCGACGATAGATCGATCCCCGGGGGGCAGGAACGCGGCAACTCGGGGGACGGATAGGAGCGGCGCAGTTGATTACCGCAACGGACCTCGAGGTTCGCGCCGGCGCGCGCACCCTGCTGCTTGCCGAGGGATCTGCGCTGCGTATTCAGCCCGGTGACCGCATCGGCCTGGTCGGCCGCAACGGCGCGGGTAAGACCACCACCATGCGAATCCTGGCGGGAGAGGGCCAACCGTACGCCGGGAATGTCGTTCGCAGCGGTGAGACCGGCTACCTGCCGCAGGACCCGCGTGAGGGCGATCTCGAGGTCTTGGCCCGCGACCGGGTGCTATCGGCCCGCGGCCTGGACACCCTGCTCGCCGACCTCGAGAAACAACAGGTCCTGATGTCGGAGGTGGTTGATGCCGCCGAACAGCAGAAGGCGATCCGCCGCTACGGCAATCTCGAAGAACGTTTCGCCGCACTGGGCGGGTACGCGGCCGAGAGCGAGGCGGGGCGGATCTGCGCGAGTCTCGGTTTGGCGGAGCGGGTTCTCACCCAGCCGTTGCGGACACTGTCCGGCGGACAGCGTCGGCGAGTTGAGCTGGCGCGAATTCTGTTCGCCGCCAGCGACTCCGGCTCCGGTTCGGCTACCACCCTTTTGCTCGATGAACCAACGAACCACCTCGATGCCGACTCGATCGGCTGGCTCCGCGACTTTCTCAAGGCGCACACCGGAGGGCTGGTCATCATCAGCCACAATGTCGATCTCCTCTCCGATGTGGTGAATCGGGTGTGGTTCCTCGACGCGGTCCGCGGTGAGGCCGACGTCTACAACATGGGCTGGCAGCGATACCTTGATGCTCGGGCCACCGACGAGCAGCGCCGCCGACGGGAGCGCGCCAACGCCGAGAAAAAGGCATCGGCACTGCGCGCCCAAGCCGCCAAGATGGGGGCAAAAGCCACCAAAGCGGTTGCGGCGCAGAATATGTTGCGCCGCGCCGAACGGATGATGTCGGCCCTCGACGATGAGCGAGTTGCCGACAAGGTCGCAAAGATCCGGTTCCCCAGCCCGGCACCGTGTGGCCGCACGCCGCTGATCGCCAAGGGCCTGAGCAGAAACTACGGCTCGCTGGAGGTTTTCACCGGGGTTGACCTCGCCATCGACCGCGGATCGCGGGTGGTCGTACTGGGCCTCAACGGCGCCGGAAAGACGACTCTGCTACGCCTGCTTGCCGGAGTCGAACCCATGGATGCCGGCGTGATCGAACCCGGGCACGGACTCAAGATCGGCTACTTCGCCCAGGAGCACGAGACTCTGGACAACAACGCCTCGGTGTGGGAGAACATCCGGCACGCCGCCCCCGACACCGGTGAGCAGGAGCTGCGCAGCCTGCTCGGTGCCTTCATGTTCAGCGGCCCTCAACTCGACCAGCCGGCAGGCACGCTCTCCGGCGGAGAGAAGACCCGGCTGGCGTTGGCCGGACTGGTCGCCTCCACAGCTAATGTGCTGCTGCTGGACGAGCCCACCAACAACCTCGATCCGGCTTCGCGGGAGCAGGTGCTCGATGCGTTACGCAGCTACCTGGGAGCGGTGGTGCTGGTGACCCACGATCCCGGGGCGGCCGACGCGCTGGACCCGCAGCGGGTGGTGCTGCTCCCCGACGGGACCGAGGACCACTGGTCCGAGGAATACTCCAGCCTGATCGAGCTGGCCTGATCAAACGGGGTTGAGCGGTCCGGTGCCCGGTCAGTGGGAGCCCTCGCGCAGCATATTGCGCAGCACGTACTGCAGAATTCCGCCGTTTCGGTAGTAGTCGGCCTCACCGGGGGTGTCGATGCGAACCACGGCGTCGAACTCGACCTTCGTACCGTTTGCCCTGGTGGCCGTAACGTGCACCGTCTTCGGGGTCTTGCCCGTGTTGAGAGCTTCGATACCGGTGATGTCGAACACCTCAGTGCCGTCGAGTTTCAGCGAGGCCGCCGACTCCCCGGCCGGGAACTGCAGGGGGATCACTCCCATGCCGATCAGGTTGGACCGGTGAATGCGCTCGAAGGACTCGGTGATCACCGCGCGCACCCCCAGCAGGCTGGTGCCTTTGGCGGCCCAGTCCCGTGATGAGCCTGAGCCGTACTCCTTACCACCAAGCACCACCAGTGGGATGTTCAGCTCCGCGTAGTGCTGTGCGGCGTCATAGATGAACGCCTGCGGGCCGTCGGGCAGAGTGAAATCTCGGGTGTATCCGCCGGAGACGTCTTCGAGCAGTTGGTTGCGAAGGCGGATGTTGGCGAATGTCCCGCGGATCATCACCTCGTGGTTGCCGCGGCGGGACCCGTAGGAGTTGTAGTCCTTGCGGTCCACACCGTTGGCGTCGAGGTACTGAGCTGCGGGGGTGCCGGATTTGATGTTGCCCGCCGGGCTGATGTGATCGGTGGTCACCGAATCGCCGAGCAGTGCCAGGACCCGGGCGCCGGTGATATCGGAGACCGGCTCCGGCTGAGCCGGCATTCCCTCGAAGTACGGCGGTTTGCGAACGTAGGTCGACGCGGTGTCCCAGGCGAAGGTCCTGCCCGACGGGGTCGGCAGGTTCCGCCAGCGCTGATCTCCTTCGAACACGTCGGCGTAGTTGGTGGTGAACATCTCCTGGGTGATCGACGAGGCGATGGTCTCCTCGATCTGCTTTGTCGATGGCCAGATGTCGGCGAGGAAGATGTCATTGCCGTCCTGGTCCTGCCCGAGCGGATCGGTGGCGAAGTCGAAGTCCATCGAGCCGGCCAGGGCGTAGGCGATCACCAGTGGCGGGGAGGCCAGGTAGTTCATCTTCACATCGGGGGAGATGCGGCCTTCGAAGTTGCGGTTACCCGACAGCACCGCAGTCACGGTCAGGTCATTGTCGTTGATCGCCCCGGAGATCTCCGGCAGTAGTGGACCGCTGTTGCCGATGCAGGTGGTGCAGCCGTAGCCGACCAGGTAGAAACCCAGCTTTTCCAGATACGGCCACAGGCCGGCTTTCTCGTAGTAGTCGGTGACAACCTGCGAGCCCGGGGCCATGGAGGTCTTGACCCACGGTTTTGCCGTCAGCCCCTTCTCCACGGCGTTGCGGGCCAGCAGTGCGGCCCCCAACATCACCGACGGATTGGAGGTGTTCGTGCACGAGGTGATCGACGCGATGGCGACCGCGCCGTGGTCAAGAACGAAATCTCCCCGCTCGGCCGAACTCACCGTGACAGGTTTGGTGGGTCGCCCCGCCGCGCCGTTGGCGGCGGACTTGACATCCACCGCGCCGTTGTCGGCGAAGCTGAGTGCGGCCGGATCGCTGGCCGGGAAGGACTCCTCGACGGCTTCATCGAGGGTGGTGTGCGGGGCGGGCTTGTTGTCCTCGACGTAATTGTGAATGTCCTTGCGGAACGCGGCTTTGGCGTCCGAGAGCTCGATCCGGTCTTGGGGGCGCTTGGGGCCGGCGATCGAGGACACCACCGTGGACAGGTCCAATTCCAGGTACTCGGAGAAGGTCGGCTCGTGGGCCGGGTTGTGCCACATACCCTGTGCCTTGGCGTAGGCCTCGACGAGGGCCACCTGGTCGGGGCTGCGGCCGGTGAGGCGCAGATAGTCCAGCGTCACCTCGTCGATCGGGAAGATCGCTGCGGTGGAACCGAATTCGGGGCTCATATTGCCCAGCGTCGCCCGGTTGGCCAGCGGCACCTCGGCTACGCCGTTGCCGTAGAACTCGACGAATTTTCCGACCACCCCGTGCTTGCGCAGCATCTCGGTCGCGGTCAGGACCACGTCTGTCGCGGTGACGCCGGGTTTGATCTCGCCGGTCAGTTTGAACCCGACGACCCGGGGGATCAGCATGGACACCGGTTGGCCCAGCATCGCCGCCTCAGCCTCGATACCACCAACCCCCCAGCCGAGTACGCCCAGGCCGTTGACCATGGTGGTGTGGCTGTCGGTGCCCACGCAGGTGTCGGGATAGGCGACCCGAATCTCCTCCCCACCGGTTTCGCCGGCACGGCCGCGCACCATGACGACCCGGGCCAGGTACTCGATGTTGACCTGATGCACGATGCCGGTTCCCGGCGGGACCACCTTGAAGTCGTCGAACGCGCCCTGGCCCCAGCGCAGGAACTGGTAGCGCTCACCGTTGCGGGAGTACTCGATATCGACGTTGCGCTCGAAGGCATCGGCCCGCCCGAAGATGTCGATGATGACGGAGTGGTCGATGACCAGCTCGGCGGGGGCCAGCGGATTGACCTTGTCGGGATCCCCGCCGAGCGCGGCCACCGCCTCCCGCATGGTGGCGAGGTCGACGATGCACGGCACCCCGGTGAAGTCCTGCATGATCACCCGGGCGGGGGTGAACTGGATCTCGGTGTTGGGTTGCGCACTGGGATCCCAGTTGGCGATGGCCCGGATGTGCTCCGCGGTGATGTTGGCGCCGTCCTCGGTGCGCAGCAGGTTCTCGGCCAGCACCTTGAGGCTGTAGGGGAGTTTCTCGGTCCCGGGTACCGCGTCGAGACGGTAGATCTCATAGTCGTTGTCCCCGACCTTCAGGGTGTCGCGGGCCCCGAACGAGTTCAGGGACGAATTTGCGGTGCTCACATCAACTCCCGGCGTGTGCTGAACCCGCCAGATGGCGGGCAGGTCGGATATTAACGGTACGGCGTACTGCAGAGGGGCGGACCCCTTCACCGAATCCGGCCCCGCTACCAGTCTCGTCCTTGTCGGCGCGTGCTGTCACCCCCGGGCTGCCCGCGCGGTACGGTCTGATTTCGTGACCCCCCTGCCCGCGCCCACCTACATTCCCGCGGAGGTGTGCAGCGCCGTCGGATTGCCCATCGCGACTCCGCTGGATACCTGTATGGCAGCGGTACAGGCCGACGTTGCCGGGAACGGGGTGGCCGCCCCGGCCGCCGACGCGCCGGGTCTGCAGGAAGTGGTTGCCGGGGCCTGGGATCGCGGTGTCGACCTCAAGGTCGTCGTGATGGAACAGAGCCCGCCGATCGACACCCCGCTGCGCGATATCGCCACCCAGGTGGGCCAGCAGAACCCCGGTTCGACAGTGCTGGTGCTGAGCCCGGGTTGGGCC
>JAHZJY010000102.1 GCA_022600695.1 Actinomycetes bacterium
CCGGTGCCGTAGGTGTTCTTGGCCTCCCCGGGCTTCAGACACACCTGCCCGACCATCGCCGCCTGCTGGTCACCGAGGCTCGCCGTCAGCGGCACCGTCCCGCGGACCGGGCCTTCCGGATGGGTCAGGCCGTAGGGCTCCGGTGAGGATGACGGCCGGATCGCCGGGAGCATGGCGCGCGGAATCCCGAAGAACGACAGCAATTCGTCGTCCCAGTCCAGCGTTTCCAGATTCATCAGCATCGTGCGGCTGGCATTGGTCACGTCGGTGATGTGGACACCGCCGACCGGGCCGCCGGTGAGGTTCCACAGCACCCAGGTATCGGGTGTGCCGAACAGGGCCTCACCGCGTTCGGCGTCAGCACGCAACCCCTCGACGTTCTCCAACAGCCACTGCAGCTTCCCGCCGGAGAAGTAGGTGGCCGGCGGCAGACCGGCCTTGCGCCGGATGACATCACCGCGGCCGTCGCGATCCAGAGCGGCGGCGATCCGGTCGGTGCGGGTGTCCTGCCAGACGATCGCGTTGTGGTAGGGCCGGCCGGTTTTGCCGTTCCACACCAGGGTGGTCTCGCGTTGGTTGGTGATACCCAGCGCGGCGAGGTCGGTGGCCGAGAGCTTGGTGGCGTTCAGCGCCGACATCACCACACTATGGGTCCGTTCCCAGATCTCCACCGGATTGTGCTCGACCCATCCGGCCCTGGGCAGGATCTGCTGGTGCTCGAGTTGATGGCGACCGACCTCGATACCGTCGTGGTCGAAGATCATGCATCGGGTGCTGGTGGTGCCCTGGTCTATCGAGGCGACGAAGTCGGCCAACGGTGCTCCTTCGGAATCGGCGCGGTGCGGACTGTCCTGGGAGTCTGCCACCGTCCATGATGGTCCATATGGACTCTGAGATTTTGGACTCCGGGATTTCCGGAGCGCCGAACCTGGCCGGCATGCCGCGGGGCGGCCCGCGCGCCTCCTGCCTGGACCGGCTGCTGCAAACCGACCGTCTGGAGTACCTCGACCGCGACGATGTCGACGAGAGCGTCAAACGCGGTGTCGTCCGAACGCTGGACCGCGCGGGTGCGATATTCGGCGACCATGACCGCAACACCCGACTGGTCCTTGACGAAGTGGCCGGGGTGGCCGACCCGGCCATCCTCGAACTCGGCGCCGGACACGGCGCCCTGTCGCGCCGGATCCTGCACGAACACCCCACCGCCCGGGTCACCGCATCCGATGTCGACCCCGACTCGGTGGCGGGCCTGGCGGCCGGTGAACTCGGCGGTGATCCGCGCGCGACGGTACGCACCATCGACGCCACCGCGATCGACGCCGCCGACAACAGCTTTGACCTGGCGGTGTTCGCGCTGTCGTTCCATCACCTGCCGCCGGAGCAGGCCGCCCGGGTACTCGCCGAGGCAACCCGGGTCGCCCCGGTATTCGTCATCATCGACCTGCCCCGGCCACCTGCCGCATTGCACCTGATCCGGCTGGCCACGATGGCGCCGCTGGCCCCGGTGTGGCCGTTCGCCCACGATGGTCTGATCAGTTCGTTGCGCGCCTATAGTCCGTCGGCGCTGCGCGAACTGGCCGCCCACGCCGGCGTTGAGATGGAGATCCGGCCCGCACGGCCGGGCCTGCAGGTGGCAGTCGCCCGTCGCCGCGCCGACTGATCCCTTGCGTCGGCGGGTTTGAACCGGTTGCATCGACACCGTGGGTGAAGAGGTCGGGCACACCAGTTACAGCCGGGCACACCGTCAGCAGTATCGGCGCAAGGTGCAGCAGTGCCTGGACGTGTTCGAGACCATGCTCGCGGAGTCGAGCTTCGAGTTCGACCGGCCACTGACCGGTATGGAAATCGAGTGCAACCTGGTCGATGCCGATTACCAGCCGGCGATGTCCAACCAGGAGGTACTCGCCGCCATCGCCGATCCGGCCTATCAGACCGAACTGGGCGCCTACAACATCGAGTTCAATGTGCCACCGCGCCCGTTGCCCGGCCGAACCGCCCTGGAGCTGGAATCGGAGGTTCGAGCCAGCCTCAACGCCGCGGAGAACAAGGCCGGCACCGATGGCGCGCACATCGTGATGATCGGCATCCTGCCCACCCTGATGCCCGAACACCTCACCGGAAGCTGGATGAGCCCGTCGATGCGGTATCAGGCGCTCAACGACTCGATCTTCACCGCCCGCGGGGAGGACATCCTGATCGATATCGCCGGGGCCGAGCGGCTGAGCGTGCACGCCGAATCGATCGCGCCGGAATCGGCCTGTACCAGTATGCAATTACACCTGCAGGTCTCCCCCGACGACTTCGCCAGCAACTGGAACGCCGCCCAGGCGATAGCCGGACCGCAATTGGCCATCGGGGCCAATTCGCCGTATTTCTTCGGCCACCAACTGTGGGCCGAGACCCGCATCGAGTTGTTCGCTCAGGCCACCGACACCCGGCCCGAGGAACTGAAGTCGCAGGGGGTGCGGCCACGAGTGTGGTTCGGGGAGAGGTGGATAACGTCGATCTTCGACCTGTTCGAGGAGAACGTCAGGTACTTCCCGACGCTGCTGCCGGAGCTCTCCGAGGAAGACCCGGCAGCCGAGGTCGCCGCCGGACGAACCCCCCGACTGTCGGAACTGCGGCTGCACAACGGCACGGTCTATCGGTGGAACCGGCCGGTCTATGACGTCGTCGGTGTCGGTGCGGCGGCCCGGCCGCACCTGCGAGTGGAGAACCGGGTTCTTCCCGCCGGGCCCACCGTCATCGACATGATGGCTAATTCCGCCTTTTACTACGGGTTGCTGCGCACCATCTCCGAAGAGGAGCGCCCCTTGTGGACGAAGATGAGTTTCGTTGCGGCTAAGGATAATTTCTTCGAAGCGGCCCGGCGCGGAATGGACGCGAAACTGTACTGGCCCGGACTCGGTGAAGTGACCGTCGACGAGCTCGTCCTACGCCGATTGCTGCCGATGGCCGATGAAGGTCTGCGTCGCTGGCGGGTGGCCGCCGATGTCCGGGACCGGTATCTGGGCGTCATCGAGGGACGAGCGAAGACCGGACGCAACGGATCAACCTGGCAGGTGGACACCGTGCGGCAAATTCAGGGACGCGGGCTGAACCGGCCCGATGCGCTCGCGGAGATGCTCCGCCGGTACTGCGATCTGATGCACAGCAACGAACCGGTACACACCTGGGAGTAGTTCCACCGCCGGTAATCCCTCACTGCCCCAGGGTGTTCTGCATGGCACCGGCCAGGACGTTGACCGCCGGACCGCCGTTACCGGATTGGCAGACCTTGGCCTGGAGCAGCACGTTCTCCCGAAGCCGAGTCTGGTTGAAGCAACGCCGATCGACACCGGCCTCCTGTTTGACCCACTGAGCGTCGGTATGGGTCGGCGGCACACTGCCGAACGACCACACCTCGGTGCGGCCGTCCTGCAGATGCATGGCGGTGGTCTGCCCGGCACACCCGACGGTGCGGTCGGTGACGCGGTGAAAGGCCCGTGCGGCCGCGTCGGTGGTGGCGAACACCCCGACGGCCTGTTTGACCAGATGCCGCTGGTCGGTGGCCGAGGTCTGCGTCACCGCGCCGTTGAACGACGCCAGGTCCGGATCGAGGTAGACCTCAGGCAGGCCGATATCGGCCCAGTTGTTACAGGCCGGCAGGTCCACCCAGTAGGACTGGAAGGGCTCACTGAAAACCGATTCCCACCCCATCGGCGCACCGACGATATTGCCCACCGACCCTTTACCCATCACCGCATAGGACACCACTCCGGGATCCGATGGGGCCGCCACCGCGGGTGCCGCGCCGGTCACGCCGAGGGCCGCTATCGCGGCTGCCACCGCCAGTCGCGTCCCCGAACCTCGGCCGGCGGTGCCGACGGCATCGATGCCCATGCGTCCGATGATGCCAGCCAGGCGCGGCCGGCATCACCGGAGCACGTCGGATCAGGGACCGGGCGGGACGACGGATGCGGTGGGCGGCGCCAGTCGCGCGCTTCGGGGTCCCTGACCCTGTTGCCCAGGCCTATCCGGCTTCATCCCCGCCTCCGCTGGCTTGACCAGCATCCGGTGGTGGCCAGGGCACCCGCGGTGCCCGCCGCCGTCACTCTGCTTACCCAGAATGAAGCCACTGAAGAACAGGGTGGCCACGATGAACAATGAACCGGCGACGATGCCCACCCAGGCCAGTGCCCGGTAGAGGCCGTTGGGCCGGTCATCGGACCGTCGGCGGATCGGATCGGCGGCGGGTTGCTGATGTTCATCTGATTCGGTCATGACACTCATCCTCTGCGAACCCGTATAGCGCCGGCTTTGCCGCAGATATGAGCTCGCTGTGAGGCCGCCCGCCGTTTCCGCCCGTCCGATGACCCCGCCACGGTCAGGCATGACCGATGAGTGTTAGGAATGACCGATGAGCACCGTGAATCTGACTCAAGCCGAAAACTCATTGATCGAAAAGGCCCGGCCCGCAACCCTGGCCCGCCTCGACGAGGAGTCCCTGAAGGACCTGCAGACCCAACTGCGCAGAGCCCGCGACAAACATTTCAGCCTGCTGCGGCGTCATGGTGCGGCCCGGGTGGAGGCCGAGGGGGCGCGAGGGGCCGCTGCACCCGCCAATGAACGCGGCACGGAGAAGGTGGAGATATTCGACGAGGCCCTGGAGCGGGTCGGCCGGCAACTGGATTCCCTGGATGAGTAGCGGGCCCGTCAGGGTTTGTACGGGTTGACCGCGAACTGGATCACCCGGTAGGGCGCACGGTCGCGCGGGGCAGTGTTCCACTGGCTGACCAGCACCCGCACCTCGTCCAGTGTCGAACCGGGCGAGATATAACCCCCGTAGGGCTGCGCCAGCCGGGTGTCCTCGCGGGGTAGCACTTCAGGCGGCTGCGGCCAGGTGTCGGCCCGCACCACCGTCGTCACCGGAGCGGTGCCCAGGCTGGTCGGGTCGGCGGCGACGCGGACCTCCATATTTCCGGTGCTGGCGTTGAAGTAGGACAGCACGGTCTTGCCGTCGATCTGACGCATATTCATCTCACCCACCTGATCGGGCCATAACGGGGTGGCCGGGACGGCCCAGCCGGCTGACCAGCCCTGCCAGCGCGCGCGATCGGTGAACCACTGTGGCGCAACGCGATACAACCGCAACGGCGCCGAACGATTGAAGTTGTTCGCCACCACGTACACCCATCCGCGCGGGGATTCCGGGGTGGGTATGGGGTCGTAGTATCCGCTGATCTGGGTCTGGTTCCCGTCGGCGTAGTCGGCTGGGCGGACGGAGTCGCTGACGGTCATCCAGCCACCCCGGCCCGCTTCGGCGCGCACCAGTCGCGACGACGCCGGCACCAACTTCTCGGTGGTGGTCACCATCAGATAGTTCTGCCGGTTGATCTGGACGACACCGGCCGGAAGCTGTGAAGCACCGGGCGGCGCCGGATCTGCCAGCAGTGCTGTTTCCACCCCGGTGACGCCCAGGTAGCGGATACCCCGCGGGTCGTTCACCGAGTCGACGGCCACCCGCAGGGCCACTGGTGTGGACCATGGGCCGAATCCCACACCCTGACCGGCGAAGCTGTCCCCGCAGATCTGCAGCAGTTCAGAGCGGAAATCCAGGAATTCGCACAGGTCGGTGGCGCCGATGCCGAAATCGGCGGTCGGCGTCCCGGTGCCGGCCACCGGACCGACCCGGACCACCTGACCAGGTGCCAGCGGCGGCAGAATCGGGGTCGGGGCGGGGTTGGGCGGCCCGGCCAGGGCGGATGGGGCGGTGACGAGCAACGTCACTGCTACCGACGAAAGCGCTTGGGCCGCATGCGATATCACCCCCGCCGGCAACCGCATGGCGATCAGAACCGAGCGGCCAGCAGCTCGGCGATCTGGATGGTGTTGAGCGCCGCGCCTTTGCGGAGGTTGTCACCGCAGACGAATAACGCGAGTCCGCGTCCGTCCAGCACACCGGGATCCCGCCGGATCCGGCCCACCAGCGACTCGTCGGCACCGGCCGCCGCCAACGGTGTCGGAACATCCACCAACGTGACGCCGGGCGCGGATGCGAGCAGTTCGGCGGCGCGCTGCGGTGAAATCGGTTCGGCGAACTCGGCGTTGATCGACAATGAATGCCCGGTGAAGACCGGGACCCGGACACAGGTGCCGCTGACCGCCAGATCCGGAATCCCGAGGATCTTGCGGCTTTCGCTGCGCAGCTTCTGGTCCTCGTCGGTCTCGCCGGATCCGTCGTCGACCAGCGAACCGGCCAGCGGCACCACGTTGAACGCGATGGGGGCCGGGTACTTCGCCGGTGCCGGAAAGTCCAGCGCGCCGCCGTCGTGCACCAGCCGCTCGATTCCGTCGACGACGGCGCGGGTCTGGGTGGCCAGCTCCTGTACCCCGGCCAGTCCGCTACCGGAGACGGCCTGATAGGTCGAGGCGATCATCCGGACCAAACCGGCCTCCTCGTGCAACGGCTTGAGCACCGGCATCGCGGCCATCGTCGTGCAGTTCGGGTTGGCGATGATGCCCTTCTTCAGCGGCGTGCTGCCCACGTCACGGTCGAAGTTGACTTCGCTGACCACCAGCGGAACATCCGGGTCCCTACGCCAGGCCGACGAGTTGTCGATCACCGTGGCCCCGGCGGCAGCGAACCGCGGCGCCTGCACCCGCGACATCGTCGCACCCGCCGAGAACAGCGCGATGTCCAGACCGGTGGGGTCGGCGGTCTCGGCGTCCTCGACCTCGATCTGCCGCCCGCTGAATTGCAAGGTGCGGCCCTGTGACCGGGCCGAGGCGAAGAACCGCACGCTTGTCGCCGGGAAATCCCGTTGCTCCAACAGGGTTCGCATGACCTGGCCGACCTGACCGGTGGCACCCACCACTGCGATGCTGACCACGGCTAGCGGCCGGTCCCCGCGTAGACGACGGCCTGTTCGCCACCACCGAGGTTGAAGGCCTCGTGCAGTGCGGCGACGGCTTTGTCGAGTTCGCTGTCCTTGATCAACACCGAGATTCGGATCTCGGAGGTGGAGATCAGGTCGATATTGATACCCACCCGCGCGAGCGCCTCGCAGAACGTCGCCGTGACGCCCGGGTGGCTGCGCATACCCGCACCGATCAACGACACCTTGCCGATGTGATCGTCATAGATCACGCTGGTGAAACCGATCTCGTTCTGC
>JAHZJY010000103.1 GCA_022600695.1 Actinomycetes bacterium
CGGTAGAACGTGCCCGGTGCGCGCTCAGGATGACTGCGCAGATACGACAGGAAGATGGCGTCGAGCGCTGTGGTGCGCGGAGTCCGCGCGGCCGGCGGCTCGGCGTATCCACCGGCGCGCAGCGCGGCAACCACGCGCGGCGCGAACTCCCGGACGAAGCGCTGCACGGACAGAAAGGCATATCCGCTTGACGGTTTCGCATGCCCACCCGCGGTACCGATACGCACGATCCTTGGGCTCGGCCACGCGTCGAAGGGCGCCGTCGTCATCGGGATCACCCCTGCCTCGTCTGAGATCGTCTGGAACTCCACATGCGGCCGCCGCTGTGCGAGCCAGGTCTCGATGGCCTCCTCGTACACAGCGTCGGGTAGCAGTTGCTCGGTGAAGAATGTGCTCTCCACGAGCGCGGTGTACGCATCGAATGGCAACACGTAGATGAAGTGGATTCCGTAGGCCTGCGAGACATCGAAGTCCATGAGTGTCGCCGTATCGACCTCGAACACCGGCGCCTTGCTCTGCACGACGCGGCCGCGGAAGTGCTGCAACAGGTGGACGTCTTTGTCGGCATCGGTTGCGCGCTTCAACGACGGTGGCCGCGAGTCCATCGCGAGGCGCGCCCGCAGAACTCCCGCGCTGGTGTGCACGTCGACGTGGGCGCCGCGATCTTCGAGATGCTCGACCGTCGCGCCGAGCACCAGTTGAACGCGCTCGCCCGCAGCGGCGAGGCGCTCGAGCGCGCGCTCATAGAAGCGCTCGCCGGGGATGCAGCAATATGTGATCCCCGGCGCGGAGCGCACCGCCTCGGCGGCGCCGTTGCGGACTCGCCATCGAGGCCAGCGATGGGTGACCGCGGACTCGAACGCATGCGGCACGAGATCGAAGAAACACCACGTACGGTCGGCGCCGCTGAGGGTTTCGCGTGGATCGACGAGCAGAATGCGCGCGTTGTCCGGCAGTCCCGCGTCGAGCAGGGCCACTGCGAGCGAGAGCCCGGATAGCCCCCCGCCCGCGATGATGACGTCGGCGTCTAGTGCCGGCATCGCCTGAGGCTCAGTCACACGAATCTCCCCCGCCGCGGCGACAGGAAGGTCGGGGACAGTCGATGGTCACAGGCAGGGTCGCTACTCGCCGGTGAAGTGTGGTTCGCGCTTCTCGAACATCGCCGCGATGCCTTCCTTGAGGTCCTTCGACGGCAGGAAGGCGGAGTTCCACGCGGCCACATAGCGCAGGCTCGCAGCGACGTCATCGGTGCGCTGCTCGTCCAGCACGTCCTTGATGCCTCGGACCACCAGCGGTGAGTTCGCCGCGATCTCGGCCGCGGTGGCGTGAGCGGCGGCCAGGCTGGTCTCGGCATCGGTCAGGACTTCGTTGACCAGGCCGAGCCTCTCGGCGCGGGCGGCATCGATGTCCTTGCCGGTCAGCGCGAGCTCGCGCAGGTGGCCATCGGACAGGATGTAGGGCAACCGGGCCAGGCTGCCCACATCGGCGACGATCGACAGTTTCACCTCGCGCACCGAGAACTTCGCGTCGGCGCTGGCGTAGCGGATATCCACCGCGCTGATCAGATCCACCCCGCCACCTATGCACCATCCGTGGATCGAGGCGATCGTCGGTGTCCGGCAGTCGGCCACCGCGCTGATGGACTGCTGCATGCTCTTGACGGTGGTGTGGAACTCCGAACGGGGCCGAGCCGATACGTCCCCGGACATGGTGTCCCCCAACGTGTTGCCCATGGCAAGCAAGTCCAGGCCGTAGCTGAAGTTGCGGCCGGATCCGGTCAGCACGATCGCCCGGACCTCCGGATCGGCGTCGAGTTCGCCGAATGCCATCGGCATTTCGGCCCAGAATGCCGGCCCCATGGCGTTGCCCTTACCGGGCCCGATCAGGGTGACCTGGGCGACGTTATCCTTGACCTCGACTTCGAGAGACTCATATGACGTGCTCATAGCTATGAAGGCTACGACCTCGGCGCCGGGCAATCGGGCCCAGGGTCAGATGTACATCGCCGGGTCGATATAGCTGGTCGGATCGACCAGTGGCTCGCGTTGTGTCGCGGCGCGCGGGCGGACGACGGCCGGGATGCCGGTGGCAATCGACTCCGGTGGAACGCTCTGAGTGACAACGGCGTTGGCGCCGACCGCGCTGTCGTTGCCGACGCTGACCGGTCCGAGGATCTTTGCGCCGGCACCGATGGTGACCCGGTCGCCGATCGTCGGGTGGCGTTTGCCCTTCTCCATTGAACGTCCGCCGAGCGTCACCCCGTGATAGAGCATGACGTCATCACCGATCTCGGTGGTCTCACCGATCACCACGCCCATCCCGTGGTCGATGAAGAACCGCCGTCCGATGCTGGCCCCGGGGTGGATCTCGATACCGGTGAGGAACCTGGTCAGCTGACTGACGACGCGGGCCGGTCCGCGTAGGACCGGCACCGACCACAGCAGGTGGGTCAACCGATACGACCAGATCGCATGCAAGCCGGAGTAGACGAGCGCGTTCTCGATATCGCCGCGGGATGCCGGGTCATGGCGTCGGGCGTTGTGCAGGTCCTCCCGCAACCTCGACAGCAGCATCGCTCGATCACTGCCGGATATCGTCGAACATCACCGTCGAGATATAGCGCTCACCGTAGTCGCAGACGATCGCCACGATGAGTTTGCCGGAGTTCTCCGGGCGCTTGGCCAGTTCCAGCGCCGCCCAGATGATCGCCCCGGTGGAGATACCGCTGAGGATGCCCTCCGCGGTCGCGAGATCGCGCGCCACCCGGACCGCGTCGTCGAGGTCGACGTCGATGATCTCGTCATAGGCCTGGCGGTCGAGGATCTCGGGGACGAAGTTGGCTCCGATTCCCTGGATCTTGTGCGGCCCGGCCTGACCCTCGGTCAGCAGGGGGGAGTCCTTGGGTTCGACCCCGACGATCTGAACGTCGGGTTTGCGGCTTTTCAGAACATGTCCGACGCCGGTGACGGTGCCGCCGG
Source organism: Actinomycetes bacterium (assembly GCA_022600695.1). Lineage (GTDB taxonomy): Bacteria > Actinomycetota > Actinomycetes > Mycobacteriales > Mycobacteriaceae > Mycobacterium. Next base: position 2,979 of record JAHZJY010000103.1, read on the forward strand.
TGCCGATACCGGCGACGAAGATGTCGACTTGGCCGTCGGTGTCGCTCCAGACCTCCTCGGCGGTGGTCTTCTCGTGGATCGCCGGGTTGGCCGGGTTGGCGAACTGGTTGGCCCAGATGGCGTTGGGGGTCTCGGCGATGATCTGCTTGGCCCGGGCCACCGCTCCCGCCATCCCCTCGGAACCGGGGGTGAGGATGATCTCGGCGCCGTAGGCGCGGAGCATGACCCGGCGCTCGGTGGACATGGTCTCCGGCATGGTGAGAATCACTTTGTAGCCGCGTGCGGCGCCGACCATGGCCAGGGCGATACCGGTGTTGCCACTGGTGGCCTCGACGATGGTGCCCCCGGACTCCAGTTCACCGGAGCGTTCGGCGGCGTCGATGATCGCCACGCCGATACGGTCCTTGACGCTGTTGGCCGGGTTGTAGAACTCCAGCTTGGCCAGCACCTGGGCCCCCAGACCTTCGGTCAGCCGGTTCAGCCTGACCAGCGGGGTCCGGCCGACCAGTTCGCTGACGTTGCCATAGATCTTGCCCACGGCGGATTCCTCCTTGTGGAGTGCTACTGGTTGTTCCACGCTAACCGGCCGCGTCGCCGGGTCCGGCGCCGAGTGGCCGGTCAGTTGACCGCCCACTGTTGGGCGAAACGCAGAAACGCGTCGTTTTCTTCCGGAGCGCCAATGCTCACCCGGGCGCCTTCGCCGGTATACGGACGCACCAGGACCCGTGCCTGCGCGGCCTGGCGGGCGAATTCGCCGGTGCGTTCGCCCAACGGCAGCCAGATGAAGTTGGCCTGTGAAGACGGGAATTCGTACCCGAGTTCAGCGAGTGCGGCGCCCACCCGATTTCGTTCGGCGACCACTGTGTCGGTTCGGGCCAGCAGCTCGTCGGCCGCCTGCAATGACGCGATCGCGGCGGCCTGGGAGATGGTGCTGGAGGTGAACGGGACATAAACCTTGCCCAGGGCGGTGACGACGTCCGGGTCGCCGACGGCAAAGCCCACCCGGAGCCCGGCCAGGCCATAGGCCTTGGAGAAGGTCCGTAAAACAACGACATTGGGGTAGCGCTGGGCCAG
>JAHZJY010000104.1 GCA_022600695.1 Actinomycetes bacterium
CAGGCGATCCGCACCTCCCGAACACCGAAGCGTTGCCTGCCGATCTCCCGGGCGACGGCCAAGCCGGACAGGTTCGCCGCCGATCCGCCGGAGACGAATGTGCCACCCGCCGAAGGCGGCATGCCGGCCAGATCGGCGAGCCAGCGCAGCACCTGGTTCTCCGCGACGATCGCGCCGGAGGCCTCCAGCCACGAGCACCCCTGCAGCGATGCGATGGACACCACGGTGTCGAACAGCAGCGCAGCTTTGGTCGGCGCGGCCGGAATGAAGCCGAAAAAGCGCGGGCTGTCGGTGGACAGCACGTTCGTCGCGATGTGCTGGACGTAAGTGTCGAGGACCTCGCGGGGGTCACGGCCGTACTCGTCGATGAACCCGTCCAGTGCCTCGATGATGGGTTCCGGTGGCGTCGGGTAGTCCAGCGGGGTGTCGGTGAAGCCCAGCCGTGTGCGCACGTACTCGTACACCAACCCGGCCAGGTGAGGATCGTATTGGTGCATCCGGTCGGCCGGCCTGGTCTCACGCACCACGTGATGTGCGAGGTAGGGATCGTTCTCCATGTTGTCTCCCGGCTGTCTACCGTTGTGCGAGCTGAGCTGTCACAGTAGATGGCAACGGCGATCGGTGTCCCGGTGGCGGTGTCGGCGCCACGTTATGCTCGGAGAATCCGCCACCGAAAGGCAGCCGGCAAGGGGCTCCAGCATGAGAGAACGCGCTCGGGAATGGCTGCAGTCCGGCGCCCACTTCGACTGGATTCCGTCGGATGGTCTGCGAAATACTGACAGCCTAAGCATCTTTCACGCCGAGTTCGGCGACCCCGAGGCGCCACTGCTGCTGATGGTGCACGGCTTTCCCACCAGCAGCATCGACTGGTACGACGTCATCGGCGAATTCACCACGAACCACCGGGTCGTGGTGCTGGATCTCCCGGGTTTCGGGTTCTCCGACAAACCGGCGGGCGAGAGCTATTCGGTGCGCCGTGATGGCGAGTTGGTCGGCTTTTACCTCACCGAGGTGCTCGGCGAGCGCTCCGGGGCGGTCGTCGCCCACGACCGCGGCGACAGCGTTGCGCTGACCTTCGCCGGCCGGTGCGCGGCCGGGGAGAACGACTTCACGCTGACCCAGTTGGTGCTCAGCAACGGCAATATGTTCCTGCCGCTGTCCAGCCTCACCGACTTCCAGCGGCTCCTGCTGGACCCGCAAACGGCTCCGGTCCTCACCGGAACGACGCCGGAGATGCTCGCCGCCGGTCTGGGCCAGAGCGTCTTCTCCCCGCCTCGCGGCCCCGACGATCCCACCATCGTTGCACTCGCGGAGACATTTGCCTGCAATGACGGGATGGCGGTCATGCACGACACCATCCAGTACCTGGTGGAGCGCTCCGAACACGAGCGGCAGTGGCTCGAGGCGCTCGCCGCCATGACGGTGAACACCACCCTGATCTGGGGGATTCGGGACGCCGTCGCGCCGGTGCGGGTGGCCACCCACATCTGGAACAACTACCTGGCGGCCAAACCGGGTGACAACGAGTTCTGGCTGCTACCCCATGCGAACCACTACCCGCAGAACGACCAGCCCCGCGAGTTCGCCAAGATCCTGGCGGCCCGCCTGTCGGATGGTTCACCGGATGCCCCGGGCCCGCTCACCGCCGACCCGGCCGCGCCGGTGTTAGTCGATCGGTCCCGTGCCGAGCTTCCCTCGGCCCGGGATGTCCTGGCCCGTTGACCAGTCCCCCGGACCGGACGCTCCCCTCAGACCGTGACGGTGGCGTCGAAGGAATTGACCGTCAAACCGACGCCGCCATTCCAGGGTTCGAACCCGGCCTGGATGCTGGTGAGATACCAAGCGTCGGTGACCGGTTCGGCAAAGTCGGCAGTGCGGATCATGGTGTCGTCGATGAACTCGAGCACGTCGACATCGGTCAGGCTGGTGATCGGAGTCACCGCCAGGTAGGACAGCACGTTGTTCGCGCCGTTGTTTCCCTGATAGACGTTCCAGTCCACCCCGTCGACGGTGATGGTGGCGATGGGCACCGCGACGCCCTGGCTGTCATAGGAGTACGAGATGGGCTGGACCCCGCCCTGCTCGTTGAACCAGATCATCAGTTCCTGCTGGTTCACCCCGGTCGTCTTCGGTGCGGGATCCATCCAGATGTCGTAGGAGGCGTCGTAGATATCGCTGCCGTCCCCCGGGTAGGTGTAGTCGATGCTGCTGGTGGCGCTGGTGATCGTGCCGATCTGCACGGGCAGCGGACTTGACGGCGAGCAGTTGCTGTAATGGCAGCCGAGGTAGACCGCCGGGTAGGCCAGCGGGGCGCCGGAGGTCGAGGTGGAACCGGTTCTTTCGGTGATGGTGAACCCGGTCGGGGTCACGGTGATGGTCTGCGATCCGTTGCCGCTGTAGTTGTTGTTCATCACCACGTACGTGCCCTGAATCGTGGTCGTCCCGAATTGGTCGGAGATCACCACGTTGGTGTCGCCGGCGGCGCCGCCGGCGCCGTTGCGTCCGGCGAAGAACAGCACTCGGCCCAACCCGCCGGCACCGCCGGCACCGCCGGGGGCGTCCAGGCCGTTGCCGCCGTTACCGCCGCGGCCGCCGTCGCCCCAGAGCGATAACAACCCGGCGTGGCCACCGCTGCCGCCGATCCCGCCCGCCGCGGCGGCACCGGAGATCACCGACCCGCCGGCACCGCCGTTCCCGCCATTGCCGAGGAACAACCCGCCGGAGCCGCCGGCACCGCCTTTTGCCCCGGCCAGTCCGGCTCCGCCGTTACCGCCGTTACCGAACCAGCCGGCCGGGCCGCCGTTGCCGCCGCCGAAGCCGTCACCGCCGCTGCCGACCAGCCCACCCCTGCCGCCGTCGCAGGTTCCGGTGCAGGTGTCGGCGGTCCAGCTGTAACCGTTGCCGATCAGGATGCCGCCGTTGGGATTGTCGGCGGTGCCGTTGCCGGCGAAGAGTCGAAGGATGCTGCCCGGTTGCCAGCCACCGGTCGCCCAGGCACTCGGCGCGGCCACCCGCGCAGCCGGAGCCGCAACGGCGCGCGCGGGACTACCCGACTCCGGGCGGGTGTTAACCGACGCAGAGGCCGACCGTGCCGGCACCACGGCAGGCCCGACGGCCGGACCCGCCGGTACGTCCGAGTCGATCCGCTGCTCTCGACGGACCGGCACGGCCAGCCGGGCGGACCGGACGGCGGCGCCCGGTCCGGCAACGGCGGGACGCTGCGACTGGGTCCGTCCGGGCGTCCCGGGCCGCGCCGAGGTGCCCCGCGGTGCCGATCGGACCGAGGCAGACGGCGAGCGCGTCGGCCCCGCTGAGGCCGACGCGCTCGAACCATCAGAGTCGGTGGTGTCTGCGGATGCCACGGCCGGTGCTGCGGCGATCGCCGCGCCGACGCCGAGGGCCACCGCCAGACCGCCCAGGATCTCTCGCATCGTCATTGGTTCGGGTGGCTCACGGTGCCGACATCACGCGGGTTTTTGGCCCACGCAGTGCCAGTTGAGGGTCAGCAGTTCCTCTTCTTCGGCGCGGATGTAGGAGTGGCTGTTCTCGTTCATCCGGCCCATCAGCGCGTTGGTTTTGCCGGGGATCAGGTGCAGGCGGGCGAGGAGTTTGAACACCGTTTCGTATCTGTCGAAGAGGGCGACCTCTTTTTTGATCAGCTCCACCGCCGGTCGCCCGACCGAGGACAGCAACTCGAAGCCGGCGTCGCGGTAGGCGTCCTCCCAGTACTTGTAGTACCAGAACCCGCCGAACACGGTCAGCTCCCGGGTGTGCTGGATCAACGTCCGCTGATGGTCGTCGTCACGGTCGTAGGCATCCAGGGCGGCGACATCGTTGATGACGAAGCGCCCACCGGGCCGCAGGATGCGGAACACCTCTCTGAAGGTGAATTCGTGGTCGCTGACGTAGGTCATCGGCTGGATCGCGTACACGGCGTCGAAGGACGCGTCATCGAACTCCAGCGCCTTGTTGAAGTCGCCGGTCTGGAAGTTCGGCTGCGGCAGATTGGGGTTGCGCCAGGCCTTTTCGATCTGCGAGCGGTCCAGGTTGATGCCGTACGGGCTGGCGCCGGTCAGCTCGGCGATGTGCTCGGCGATGGCGCCGCACCCGCAGCCCAACTCCAGCACCTTCTCACCGGGGGTGAGGTTGAGGTCGTCGGCGACGATGCGTTCGAAGAGAATCTGATTCTGCAGAACGGACTCGCCAGCGTCGATCTGCGGCGGCATGTACATCTTCTCCACCGAGCCGAGGGTGCACAGCAGGTGGATGACCTTGTACAACTCGGTGAGTTCGTTGCTGCTGCCCTGGGGATACCCCCGCAGCGCAACCCCGGCCTCGTAGTCGGCCCGGGTGTTCTCCGGGGAGTCGACGAACAACTCGCCATAGGACCGCATATAGGCGTTGTAGTCGTCATCGCTGATTCTCAGCAGCCCGCGCAGGGCGCCGAGGCGGTCGCGGATCGTGGTCGGCCTGTGCTTCACAGCGTCTCCAGCGGTGTAGAACCGAGGCACGCTCACGTGATCGCGAACCGGACACCTCAGTGGCCTGAACCTACCGCACCGCCCCGCCTCAGGGATCGGTGAAATTACTGCATCCCCTCCCCGGCCACGCATACTCAAGGCATGCCCGAGGCCGACGACCTACTGGGCCGCGAGCCCGAGTCGCTGCGGTTGGGCCGGATGCTGGCCGAGGACACCGAGTGCGCGGTGGTGGTGTCCGGGGAGCCTGGTGTCGGTAAGTCGGCGTTGATCGATCAGATGTGCGCCCGGGCCGCCGGTGGTGGCTGGCACGTGGTGCGGATCCTCGGGGTGCAGGCCGAGGAACCCTTCGCGCTGGGTGGGCTCAATCAACTGGTGTTCGCGCTGAAGGAATTCCAGGTCGATGTGGATGCGACGGACCGCGCGGTTCTTGCGCCGGTTTTCGGCGGCGACCCGGACTCCGAGGTGGCGGTATTGCCGCTGGTAATGGCGTTGCTAAATCTGTTGGCGGCGGCGGGGCACACCCGGCCGGTGCTGCTGGTGATTGATGACGTGCACTGGCTGGACAGGGTCAGTGCGCAGGTACTGGGAGCGGTGGGGCGGCGGCTGACCCACCCCCGGGTCCGGATCGTGGCCGGCCTTCGGACTCCGCACGCATCGGCGTTCGCCAGTGCGGGGTGGAGCGCATTGGAGTTGGCGCCGCTGGACGCCGAGGATTCGGTGCGCATGCTGGAGCGGACCGGGCTGCCCTTGCCGGCGGCCACCAGGACGGCGATCCTCGCGGCAGCGCAGGGAAATCCCTTGGCGTTGGCCGAACTTCCGCGTGGCACCGATCGGCTCGAACACAGCGCCGGCGGGATGCCGCTGACGCAGCGTCTGGTGGCGGTGTTCGGCGAGCGGCTGGGACAGCTCAGCCCGGGTGTGCGGGCCGAGTTGTTGCGGGCAGCGCTGGATGGCATCGCCGGCAGCGTCCCGTCGTCGACCCGGGCGCGATATGCCATGCGGAACGTCCTGCCTGCGGTGCAGGCAGGTCTTTTGGTCGTGAATCCGTTGGGGGAGATCGCCTTTCGCCATCCCCTGGTTCGCGCGGCGGTCATCCACCAGGCTGATCCGCAGGAGCGCCGCGAGGCCCACCGCGACTTGGCCGGACTCTACGGCGAGGTGCTGGTGCGCCGGGCCGCCCACCTGGCCGAGGCGAGCACCGAACCCGATCGAGAGGTGGCCGAGGTGCTCGCCGCCGCGGCGAGGCTGTCCATCCGCCGCGGCGGGCTCTCGGTGGGTGTGGAGTGGTTGCGCCGGGCCGCCGAACTCAGCCCCGACCCGGACCGTCGGGCGGCACTGGTCGCCGATGCGGTGTTCGTCGCCGCCCGGGCCGGCCAGTCCGGCGGGGTGGAGGATCTGCTGGAAACCACCGCGACCGGGCAGGGCGATTCGGCGCTGGCGGTCCTGGCCGAGTGCTACCAGGGGTTTCACGCCGACGGCGAGGTGGTCTCCACCCACCGGCGGATCCTCGACGCGCTGGAGGGGGCCGGCACTCTCGATGACAAGACATTGAACCGGCTGGTCTACCTGCTGGTTTCGATCACCAACTATTCCGGCAGCGCCGGGCATCGGGAACAGACCAACGCCGCCCTGTCGAGCCTGCAGGCCCGACTCGACCCGGCGGTCCTGATGTATCGCACCGGTGATGAGGACATCGCCGGCACCGCGAACGCTGTGCGCGCGATGCTCGGCGGATGGGTGGAGTCACTCCCGCAGGTCCCGGCCCAGCGGATGGTGCTGCTGTCGTTCCCGGCGTACTGCATCGGGGCGATGGCCGAGTTCCGGGCTCCGCTTCAGGCGGCCTTCACCCAACTGTGCGAGCAGGGCGCGTCCGTCGATGCCATCGAGTGCGGGCGGGTGGTGCTGCTGGATCTGATCGCGGCCGGGCACTGGTCCCACGCCGAGCAGGTCGGGGCGAGTTGCCTGCGGATGGCCCAGCAGGTCGAGTGCAGCCAGTTGCGCCGCCACCAGGTGCTCGCCGATCTGGGGATGCTGGCCGCCGCACGCGGCGATAGGGAGACCGCCCACCGGTATGCCGCTGAGGTCAGGGCCTGGTCGACGCCGCGGGGTCTGCACCGGCTGCTCGATGCCGCCGAGCGGATCGCGGTGCGGGCCGCGCTGGCCGAGGCCGACTACGACACCGCCTATCGGGCGGCGATCAGGGTCAGCCCGCCGGGGCAGTGGCCGCGCCACTCCCTGCACGAGGTGGCCGAGTAC
>JAHZJY010000105.1 GCA_022600695.1 Actinomycetes bacterium
CCTGCTTGTCGACGTCACCGCCGCATTCGAAGGTCTTCACCCATTGGGCGCACATGAGCCGGACCAGGGCCCGCATGACCGCATCCGGCAGCAGTCCGCGTTCTTTGAGGGCCAGGACGGTGTTGAAGAGGCGTTCCACAGGGTTGATCCAAACACAGCCGCGGCTCCGGCGGCCTACCGATGGCCCGATCCGAAGGCGCATGATGGGGTCCATGCAGACACCGCCTCCACCCGCATCCGGTGACGGCGAGGCGGTCCCCCGCCTGCTGTCGGTGAACGTGACCGCAGACCTGCATCACGGCGAGAAGTGGACCGGCGGTGACGGACGCAGCGGGATCGACAAACGCCCGGTTGCCGGGCCGCGACTGCTCGCCGACCATGCCGTGCAGGGCGATTCGGTGATCAACCGGGTGCACCACGGCGGGGAGTGGCAGGCGGTCTACGCCTATGCCCGCGAGGATGCGCTGTGGTGGGAGCGGGAGTTGGGCATCACGATCGGCAACGGCCGTTTCGGGGAGAACCTCACCACGGCGGGTCTCGACATCACCAACGCGCTCATCGGGGAACGATGGCGTATCGGTTCGGCCACCCTCCAGGTGACCGTGCCGCGGATTCCGTGCCGGACATTCGCCGGCTTCTGGGAACGGCCCGGCCTGATCAAGACCTTCACCGCCGCCCGCCGGCCCGGCGCCTACCTGCGCATCGTCGAGGAGGGCCACGTCAGCGCGGGTGAGGCGATCGAGGTCATCGAGCGGCCGGCCAGGGCGGCCAGCCTCGGTCAGGCGTTCGCCTGCAAGACCGGCGATCGACAGGACCTGGACCTGCTCAGGAGTACCGCCGAGCTTGCACCCCAGTGGCGGGACTGGCTGGCAGCGATCGAAACCTGATGCGGTTCAGCGCTGATCGTGGTGGCAGGTACAGGATTCGAACCTGTGTAGGCTTGCGCCGACGGATTTACAGTCCGCTCCCATTGGCCGCTCGGGCAACCTGCCTTGGTCAAACCGAACTACCCGGTTTGATGCGTTTAGCAGGGTACAACGAGGATGTACCCCGGACACAAACCGGCCGATCACGAGGGAGGGAACCCCAGTGGCTGATTCCAGCTTCGACATCGTCAGCAAGGTCGACCGCCAGGAGGTCGACAACGCGTTGAACCAGGCCGGCAAGGAGTTGAGCACCCGATTCGACTTCCGCGGCACCGACACCACCGTCGCCTGGAAGGGCGATGAGGTCATCGAGATCGTGTCCTCCACCGAGGAACGCGCCAAGGCCGCCGTCGACGTGTTCAAAGAGAAGCTGGTGCGCCGCGACATCTCGATGAAGGCCTTCGACGCCGGCGAACCGCAGGCCAGCGGTAAGACCTACAAGGTCAGCGGCACGCTCAAACAGGGTATCGACGCCGAGCAGGCGAAGAAGATCACCAAGCTGATCCGCGATGACGGCCCCAAGGGGGTCAAGGCCCAGATTCAGGGTGAGGAGATCCGGGTCAGCTCCAAGAAGCGGGACGACCTGCAGGCGGTCATTGCCCTGCTCAAGGGCGCCGACCTCGACGTCGCGCTGCAGTTCGTCAACTACCGGTAACCGCTGGCCGAGTCGCCCGGGCACTGCCTACAGTGGGGTGATGACCGTCACCCCCCAGGAAGCCACCCCGCCCGCCGAGGTCGAGGGTAGGGGTGGGGACTACGACGTCATCGTCATCGGCGCCGGTATCTCCGGAATCGGCGCGGCCTACCGGCTGGCCGAGGCCGATCCGGCCACCCGCTACGTCATCCTGGAGCGCCGCGAACGGGTCGGCGGCACCTGGGACCTGTTCCGGTACCCGGGCGTGCGCTCGGACTCCTCGATCTTCACCCTGAGCTGGCCGTGGGAACCGTGGACCGGGAAGGAGTACGTGGCCGACGGCGATGTGATCCGTGACTACATGGAGGACACCGCCCGCAAGCACGGAATCTTCGGCAACATCCGCTTCCACACCACCGCGGTCTCCGCCGACTGGGATTCCGCGACCGACACCTGGACCGTCCACGCGCAGGACGGGCTCACCGGGACTTCAGCGACCTACCGCGGCCGCTTCGTGTTCTTCGGTTCCGGCTACTACGACTACGACGCCCCCTACAACCCGGACTTCCCCGGCGAGAAGAACTTCACCGGGCAGCTGGTGCACCCCCAGCACTGGCCGGAGAACCTCGACTGCACCGGCAAGCAGGTGGTGGTGATCGGCTCCGGCGCCACCGCGGTCTCGCTGGTTCCCGCACTGGCCCGCAAAGCCGCACACGTCACCATGCTGCAGCGCTCCCCGGGCTACCTGTTCTCCATGCCGCGGGTCAACCGCTGGCTACAGCCCTTCCGGAAGTTGTTGCCCAACAAGGTCTCCTACCGGATCGCGCGCACGGTCGCACTGTCCTTCGAGAAAATCACCTATGCGTTCGCCCGGGCCCTGCCGAGCGGCATGAAGAAGATGGTCCGCTGGCAGAACACCAAACAGTTGCCCGCCGGCTATCCGGTCGACCGGGATTTCAAGCCGCGATACAACCCCTGGGATCAGCGCTTGTGCCTGGTGGCCGACGGCGATGTGTTCACCGAGATCTCGAAGGGCCGCCTGGAAGTGGTCACCGACCATATCGACCATCTCGACGAGGCCGGTATCGCGCTCGCCTCCGGCCGTCACCTGGACGCCGACGTGATCGTCAAGGCCACCGGGCTGACCCTGCTGGCCCTGGGCGGGGTGCGGATCAGCGTGGACGGCACCGAGGTCAAACCTCAGGACCGGTTCTCCTACAAGGCCCACATGCTCGAGGACGTACCGAACCTGATCTGGTGCATCGGCTACACCAACGCCTCCTGGACGCTGCGTGCCGATATCACCGCCCGTGCGACGGCCAAACTGCTCCGCTACATGAAAGCCGAGGGTTACACCCACGCCTACCCGCATCCCCCGCGCGGGCCGATGCCGGAGCAGCCGACATGGGACCTGCAGGCCGGCTACGTCCAGCGCAACGCCCATGCGCTGCCGAAATCGGGTACCAAGCGGCCGTGGGTGGTGCGCCAGGACTTCCTGGCCGACGCCATCGACTACCGCTTCGTCGACAAGATCGACGAGGACATGGTGTTCGGCCGAATTCGAAAGCCCGCCGAACTGGCCGGGTAGTCCGGGGCTTCGGGCCGGCCGGCCCGACACCGCGGCATGCCGCCGCGTCAACCCTCCGGTAAACGGGCACCGTCGGCACTACG
>JAHZJY010000106.1 GCA_022600695.1 Actinomycetes bacterium
CGGGCCCAGCCGATGGGTTTCTACTCGCCGCAGACGCTGGTGGCCGATGCCCGGCGGCACGGGGTGGTGGTGCATGGCCCGTGCGTGAACGCCGGCCTGCCGCACGCCACGCTGGAAAACCTCGGCCGCGAGGTCCGGCTGGGACTCGCCGCCGTTCGCACCATCGGCGCGGACCTCGCGGGTCGGATCGTGTCCGAGCGCCAGGCCGGCGGCCCGTATTCGACCCTTCTGGACCTGACCGGCCGGGTACAGCTGACGGTCCCGCAAGCCGAGGCGCTGGCCACCGCCGGGGCGCTGGGCTGTTTCGGGATCACCCGCCGCGAGGCGTTATGGGCGGCCGGTGCGGCCGTCACCGAGCGACCGGACCGGCTGCCCGGAGTGGGGTCGTCCTCGCATGTTCCAGCGCTGCCCGGCATGAGCGAAACCGAACTGGCCGCCGCCGACGTGTGGGCCACCGGGGTCTCTCCGGACAGTTACCCGACCCAGTTTCTGCGCGCCGACCTCGACGAACTCGGGGTCACCCCGGCCGATCGGCTGCTGTCGGTTCCCGATGGCACCCGGGTGCTGATCGCCGGTGCGGTCACCCACCGGCAACGGCCGGCGACGGCACGCGGGGTGACGTTCGTCAATATCGAGGACGAGACCGGAATGGTCAACGTGCTCTGCACGCCCGGGGTGTGGCAACGGCACCGTCGGGTGGCCCAGACGGCGACGGCCCTGCTGATCCGCGGTCAGGTTCAGAACGCCACCGGAGCGGTGACGGTGGTGGCCGAGCGGATGCGGCGGTTGACCATGACGGTCGGCTCCCGGTCGCGGGACTTCCGCTGACCCGTAATCTCGGTGTTCATGACCCTCAACTTGACCGCTCATGATGTTCTGACCACCACCCGCTCGGTGCGCAAGCGACTGGACTTCGACAAGCCGGTGCCCCGAAAGGTCCTGATGGAGTGTCTGGACGTCGCACTGCAGGCACCGACCGGCTCCAACTCCCAGGGCTGGCAGTGGATGTTCATCGAGGACCCGGTCAAGAAGAAGGCACTGGCCGATATCTACCGGGCCAACGCCACCCCCTATCTGGACCTGCCCAAGCCCGAGCGCGGCGATATCCGCGATCAGCAGATGGACGCGGTGATGAACTCCGCGAAGTACCTCAACGAGAATTTCGAGAAGGCCCCGGTGCTGATGATTCCGCTGCTGGAGGGCCGCCCGGAGGGCGCTGATGCGGGAATGCAGGCATCGTTCTGGGGATCGCTGCTGCCCGCGGTGTGGAGCTACATGCTGGCGTTGCGCGAACGCGGCCTCGGATCGGCCTGGACCACCCTGCACCTGATCGGCGAGGGCGAGAAGCAGGCCGCCGACCTGCTCGGCATTCCCTACGAGCGCTACACCCAGGGTGGGTTGTTCCCGATCGCCTACACCAGGGGAACCGACTTCAAGTTGGCCAAACGGTTACCCGCCGAGCAGCTGACGCACTGGGACACTTGGTGATTCAGCCAGTGTGATTCAACCGGCACCGGTGTAGTCGTGCTGCCGCCACGCCTCGTAGGCGGCCACCGCCGCGGCATTGGAGAGATTCAGCGATCGTCGGCCCGGCAGCATCGGTATCCGCACCTGCTCGGTGATATGCGGATCGGCCAGCGTGTCGGCCTCCAGGCCGGTGGGCTCCGGCCCGAACATCAACACGTCGCCCGGCTGATAGCTGATATCGGCGAAGGACTTCTCCGCGTGGGCGGTGAAGGCGTAGACCCGAGCCGGCCCGATCATCGCCCAGGCGTCGGCCAGGGATCGGTGCACGGTGACCGAGGCCAGGTCGTGGTAGTCCAGACCGGCCCGGCGCAGTTTGGGCTCGGACAGATCGAAACCCAGCGGTTCGACGAGGTGCAGTTCGCAACCCGTCGCCGCGACCATCCGGATCGCATTGCCGGTGTTGGGCGCGATGCGCGGTGAGTAAAAGAGAATGTGGAACATCGACGACGGGACCGCTAACGGTTCGGTTCGTCGATCAATCCCTGAATCAGATCAGCGATGTGCTGCTGCCCGCCGGCGGTTGCGTCCAGCGTGCCGCGCATCTCGGGCCTGATCTCAGTGACGTGACTCACCGGGTAGAGACTACCGGCGCGATCAGTGCGGGAGTGCCTCTCATCGCGGGCATGGTGGACGAAGTGCGACGAGTTGGGCGAATTGTGCTGCGCGGGGAGAAGAACAGGATGCGGAACCTGGCGATTCAGGCCCGCTACCCGGTGGCGAGTTTGTGCTCGAGGTGTGACCGCACCGCCGGCCACTCGGCAGCGATGATGCTGTACACGCAGGTATCTCGTAACGTGCCATTGGCCTGCGGGTGCCGGTTGATCTGATGACTGCGCAGTACGCCGTCGAGCTTGGCTCCCAGGCGCTCGATCGCCCGGCGGCTTGCATGGTTGAAGAAATGCGTGCGGAACTCGACCGCTATGCAATCCAGTTCGTCGAACGCATGGGAGAGCATCAGATATTTCGCTTCGGTGTTGAGCGGGGTTCGCTGGGTGCCCAGTCGATACCAGGTGGATCCAATCTCCACGCGACGGTGCTGTGCGTCGATGTTCATATAGGTGGTCATTCCCACTGCCCGGCCGGTCGCCGGGTCGATCACGGCAAAGGGACACATGGTGCCACGGTCCTGCTCATCGAGGCGGCGCCCGATCTCGCGGTGCATCTGAGCAGGTTCCGGTATGGCGGTGTACCAGAGTCGCCAGAGTTCGCCGTCACCAACCGACTCGCAGAGCGCATCGTGGTGGGCTGTGGACAACGGCTCGAGTCGGACATGGGTACCCGTCAGAGTGACGGGTGTCAGCCAATCGGTCACGTGCGATCTCCTCACCGATCCCCGCGAGGCTTAGTGCGGATTTCTCCGCAGGCGGAACGCCTGTTGTCGAAAATGTAC
>JAHZJY010000107.1 GCA_022600695.1 Actinomycetes bacterium
CACAACACGCCCGCTGGGCGTGCGACTTTGCGTCTGCTCGCCGGGGGGAGGGGCGGCCTGCTCGCCGGGGGGAGGGGCGGTCTGCTCGCCGGGGGGAGGGGCGGGTCAGATGTTCGGGGTGTAGCCGAACGGCAGCAGCACGCTCTTGAGTTCGACGTAGGCCTCGATGCCCTCCGGCCCGTTCTCCCGGCCCACCCCCGAGTTCTTGTAGCCGCCGAATGGCGCACCCGGGTCGAACGCATACATGTTCACCGCGTAGGTGCCGGTGCGGATCTTCGAGGCGATCTCGATCGCCTTGTCGAAGTTGGTGGTCCACACACTGCCCGCCAGGCCGTAGTCGGAATCGTTGGCGATCCGGACCGCGTCCTCCTCGGTGTCGTACGGGATGACCGCCAACACCGGTCCGAAGATCTCCTCCCGGGCGATCGCCATCGAGTTGTCGACATCGGCGAACACCGTCGGTTGGACGAAATACCCACTGTCGAGCCCCTCCGGCCGGCCCCCTCCGGTCACCAGCCGAGCACCCTCCTGCTGCCCCATTTTGATGTAGCGCTCGACGCGCTCGCGCTGATTCTCGCTGATCAGCGGCCCGATCACCGCGCCGGGGTCGTCGGGTAGGCCGACCGGCATCGCGGCGACGGCGGCGCCGATCTTCTCCACGATCTCCTCGTAGCGTGACCGCGGCGCCAGGATGCGGGTCTGCGCCACGCACGCCTGCCCGCAGTTCAGCAGGCCGGAGAACAACAGCATTCCCAGAGTGGAGTCCAGGTCGGCGTCCTCGAGGATGATCGCCGCGGACTTACCGCCCAGTTCCAGGGTGCAGGGCTTGAGCTTCTCGGCGGCCAGTCGGCCGACTTCCTTACCCACGGCCGAACTGCCGGTGAAGGTGTATTTGTCCACATCGGGGTTGGCGGTCAGGGCGCGTCCGGTCTCGGCGCCCCCGGGCACCACCGACAGCACCCCCTCGGGCAACCCGGCCTCGGCGAACACCTCGGCGAGAGCGTTGACGCTCAGCGGTGTCTCGGCGGCCGGTTTGAGCACCATGGTGCAGCCCGCCAGCAGGGCCGGCCCGAGTTTGTTGCAGGCCAGGAACATCGGCACGTTCCAGGCCGCCACCGCGCCCACCACGCCGATCGGTTCGCGCAGCACCATGGTCTGGCCGTAAATCCCGTCCCGGACATCGGTCCAGGTGAACTTGTCCGCGGCGGTCGAGTAGTACTGCAGCCCGGACACCGCTGCGCCGTACTGCACCATGTCGACGATCATCGACGGCTGGCCGGTCTCGGACTTGAGCAGAAACTTGAACAGATCCGCGCGGTCCTCGATCAGCTTGACCGCGTTGGCGATCACCGCCTGACGCTCCTCCGGTGTCATCCGCGGCCAGGGGCCCTCGTCGAACGCCTTGCGCGCCGCCGCGCAGGCGGCGTCCACATCGGCGGCCGCCGCCATCGGCACCTTGCCGACGTACTCGCCGGTGGCCGGGGAGTGGACCTCGATGACGTGGTAAGTCGACGGCTCAACCCACCTGCCGCCGATGAAGAGCTTGTCGTATTCGGTCTGATAGGCGGTCTGCGTCATACGCGTCACACTACCGACCCGTGCGGGGTTGGAACAGGTGTCAATCCTTGGACAGCACCAGCACCAAATTGCTCACCAGAAACTCCCGTACACCGGGTACCGACAGCAACCACCAGGCCCATCGTGGGTGGTAGCGAGGGAAAGCGGCGACCCGGCTATCGGTGCCGGCCGCCCAGCGCAGACCGTCGGCGGCCGAGACGGCGAACAACGACGACCCGTAGTCGTTCTTCGGCCGATGACCGTGCCGGCGGGTGTACCGGGCCGCCGCCCGGGCGCCGCCGAGGTAGTGCCACAGCAGTCCGGTCTCGTGGCCGCCGAACGGTCCCAGCCACACCGTGTAGGACAGGATCGCCAGACCGCCGGGCCGGACGACCCGCAGCATCTCCGCGCCGAGCCGCCACGGCTGCGGCACGTGTTCGGCGACGTTGGACGACAGGCACACATCGACGGACGAATCGGCGAACGGCAGCGCCAGCCCGGAGGCCCGCACGAAGGCCCCCGGTCCGCCCCGGTCGAGGTGCCCGGCGGCGTGCATCTCCCGTGGGTCTGGTTCGACCCCGATGTAGCGCCAGCCCGCATCGGTGAACGCGGCCGCGAAATAACCCGGCCCGCCACCGACGTCCAGGACGGTGCGGCCCTGATGGGTGGCCGGATCGCGGCCCGGCTCGCGGGCATCCCACAGATCACCGACCATCGCCGCGGTGTCGGCGGCCAGTGCGCCGTAGAAGCGGGCCGGGTCGCGCTGTTCGAAGCGGAACCGGCTGAGCAACCGCACCGAACGGGCCAGCGTCGCGCGCCGGGAAAACAGATCGGTGACGCTCATCGGCCCCACTTTATGGGGATAAGCTGGCCGCACATGTCTGCTTCCCGGTCACCCGTGCGCTCAGTGCTGCTGTTGTGCTGGCGGGATACCGGCCACCCGCAGGGCGGCGGCAGCGAGACCTACCTGCAGCGGATCGGCGCGCAGCTGGCCTGCTCCGGTGTCGACGTCACCCTGCGCACCGCGCACTACGACGGCGCACCCCGTAGCGAGACGGTCGACGGGGTGCGGATCAGCCGCGGCGGCGGTCACTACACCGTCTACATCCGGGCCGGTCTGGCGATGGTGGCGGCCCGGGTGGGCCTGGGACCACTCCGGCACGCCCGCCCCGACGTGGTGATCGACAGCCAGAACGGTCTGCCGTTCCTGGCTCGGCTGGCCTTCGGTCGCCGGGTCATCGTCCTGGTCCACCACTGCCACCGCCGGCAGTGGCCGGTCGCCGGCCGCTTCCTGGGCCGGGTCGGCTGGCTGGTGGAGTCGCGGCTCTCGCCCCGGCTTCACCGGCGCAATCAGTACGTCACGGTGTCACTACCGTCGGCGCGCGATCTGGCCGATCTGGGTGTGGACACCGAACGGGTCGCCGTGGTGCGCAATGGTCTCGACGAAGCTCCACCGCAGACCCTGGTGGGCACTCGCTCGGCGACCCCCCGGGTGGTGGTGCTGTCCCGGCTGGTGCCGCACAAGCAGATCGAGGACGCCCTCCGGGCTGTCGCGGTCCTGCGGCCCGGGATGCCGGATCTGCACCTGGACATCCTCGGCGGCGGATGGTGGCACGAACGCCTGGTGCGGCAGGCGGCGCAGTTGGGCATCGCCGATTCGGTCACCTTCCACGGCCATGTCGATGAGTTGACCAAACATGCTGTGGTGCAGCGCAGTTGGGTACATGTGTTGCCGTCGAGCAAAGAGGGCTGGGGGTTGGCCGTGATCGAAGCGGCCCAGCATGGGGTGCCGACCATCGGTTACCGGTCCGCCGGCGGGCTGACCGATTCCATTGTCGACGGGGTGACCGGCCTGCTCGTCGATGGTCGCGACGAGCTGGCGCAGGGCCTGCAACGATTGCTGACCGACCACGTTCTGCGCACGGAGCTCGGTACCAAGGCGGCCGTGCGCAGCCGGGATTTCTCCTGGTCGCAGAGCGCGCTGGCGATGCGCACCGTGCTCGAATCGGTGCACGCCGGCGAGCGGGTCAGCGGCCTGATCTAACCGCGGGAGTCGCGCTGCCGCCGGCGCGCCGCCGCTGCGGCGCTCGCGCTGCCGACCGCCGCCACCGCGCCGCCGGCGAACAGCATTCCGATCCACAGCAGGTGGGCGGCGATCACGACGAACCGCTCGGCTGCCGGCGCGGTCGCGGTGCTGCCGCCGACCCGGTAGAGCGCGAGATCACCGTCGCGGTAGACCTCGGGCAGCTGACGCAGGGTATCGCCGGCGGAACCGGTCGTGCCGGGGGTGCCGGACTCCACCACCACCCAGCCGATCCCGGCCCGCTGCAGGGCGGCGGGGTCGGCACCGGAGAGCAACAATCGCTGTACCTGCCGGGCCCGGTCGCCCTCACCGGGCAGCGTCTGCCCGGCGACCAGCAGGTCGCCGGTGGCGAGCACCTCGGCGCGCAGCCAGCGGGGCAGCGGGTCGAGCACCGGGGCCGGACCGGACCAGCCGAACCGCCGCATGGTCTCGGCCGGCAGCACCGCGACCGGCTGCGGATCGGTGTTGATCCGCGCGGTCACCTGTTGCCAGGCCGGCGGGTAGTGCACCGGCCGGATCCGGCCGCCGACACCCCAGGCCAGATCGGGCAGCACCGCCAGCAGGGCACCGCAACACAGCAGTGCGGCCAGGCCCGGACGCATCCAGCGCCGCAGGGCCAGCGTCGCCCCCGCCCCGGCCAGCGTGTAACCGGGGATGGCCAGCGCCACCCACTTCTGGCCGTCGCGCAGGATGGCCAGCCCCGGCGCGCCGTCCACCGCCGCCCGCAGCAGGGCCAGGCCCGGCCCGGTCGCCAGGCCGGCCGGTACCAGGATGCTGACCGCCGCCAGCACCAGCAGCGGCCGCCCGCCGCCCCGGCGCCATACCGCCGGCAAACCGCTCACCACCACAGCAAGCAGGACAGCGGTGGCCAGCGCGGCGAATCCCGTTGTCCGGGAGGGGGGTACCGCTTCGGCGTTCCAGATGCCGCCCAGGCCGGCCAGGCTGCCCAGGGTGCCCAGGAATGGCTCGGCCCGAGCCGCGAACGGCGCCACTCCGGCCGCCTGCGGGGAGCCGAGGGCGTCGCTGAGCACCGCTGCGGTCAGCCACGGCCCGGCGGTGAGCAGTCCGGTGCCGATGACCGCCGCGGCACACACCCGTCGGCTGACCCCCGACCCGGGCGCGGTGACGCACACCAGGGCCACGATGGTCGCCAGAACCCCCCCGGTCGGGGTCAGACCCGCCAGCGCGATCCAGAACACCGGTGCCGCCCACACCGCGGCACCGGTATCCCCGGCCCGCAGTCGAAGCACGGCGAGGGCAACCCACGGCAGGCAGCCGTAGGCCACCAGCAGGCTCCAGTGCCCCTGCAGCAGACGTTCGGCGACAAAGGGATTCCATACCGCCAGCGTCGCGGCGACCAGTTGCCCGGCGACGCCGGCCGCCGGCAGCACCAGCCCTGCCAGCCGACCCGCTCCCCAGCCGGCCAGCAGCAGCGCCGCGATCACAAGTGTCTTGACGATCAGGCCCCCGTCGAGGACCGCCGACAGCGCGGCGATCGCGAAATCCTGTGGCACCGCGCGCGGCGCAGCCTCGCCCAGACCGATCGCGCCGTCCGACAGATACGAGCGGGGGGTCGATACCGCGTCACGCAGCAGCAGATACCCGGGAGCCAACAGTGGCGCGTTCACCAGCACGGCCAGCGCCAGCGCGTAGCCGGGCAGCACGAGTGCGGCCCTCCGGCGGTCCGCGGCCACCACCGGCCTCACGGCTCTTTTGTCGGTGGCTCCGGTCGTCGGGTCGGGATCTTCTCGGTCAGTGCCTGCGCCGCGGGCATCGGTCCGGTCTCATCCCGGCCGAACAGTCCGATATCGATGTCATCCTCGCCGGGTTCGGCCAGGACGGATTCGACGCGCCACCCGAACAGGCCCAGCATCACGGCTCCGATCAGGGCCACGACGCCGGCGGCGGCCAGGCTGATCGGCAGGATCCGGGACCACAGTGCCACCCGGTCGCGCTCGGCGCGGGCCGCGGCGACCTGGGACTCCACCGTCTCCTCGTTGGACGTCACGGTGTAATCGGCCAATTCCAGTTCGGGCCGCAGCGGGTCACGTGCGTAGTAGTGATTGGCACGCTCCTTGGCCTTGACGATGGTCCCCGACACCGGGTCCACCCAGAAGGTGCGCTGGGCGGCGTAGAAGCGGGTCATCGTGATCGGCTCGAACGGGTCGACATCCGGTATGCCCCAGAGCTCGGCCCGGGCGGTCACATCGGCATCCGCACTGCCATCGTAAAGCGAGGCGTACCTGATCGGCTCGACCAGCTGGCCGTCGGCGTCGTAGCCGACGTTCTGGGTGAACCGGTAGGTGGTCAGGCCGTTGACATCATCCTCGCCGTCGTAGTTGGCGTCGAAGGGCTGCTGCGCGATCGGGTCGAAGTACGGGTACGACCTCTTCTCGGTGTTGAACGGGAAGCGGTAGGAAAGCCCCTCATGCGGCAACGCCATGTTGGTCGGCGGCATATCGTCCTCGATGGTGCGCGGCTTCTGCACCGAGCCGCCCGGCCGCTCGTCGTCGGAGATCGCCTGGGCGGTGCTGCGGTTGAGCGTGACGGTGTCGACCATCGCCAGCAGCAGGCCGTTGTCCTTCTGTTTGTCGCTGCGCCGCACCGTCGTGCCGACCTGGAAGGTCACCACCTCGGCGTTGGCCGGGGTCTCCACGGTCATCGCCTGCTGGGACACCAGCGGGACGTCGGTGTTCACGGTGAACTGCGCCCCGGGTCCCGCCGAGAGCGAGGCGGGATCGAGCGCGGTACCCGTTCCGTTGCTGACCAGTGTCTGGTCGATATCGAGTGGAATCTTCTCGATCTTTCCGACGGTGAAGGAGGACAACAGCACCGCGGCAGTCAGCAGGGCGGCACCGAGGC
This sequence comes from Actinomycetes bacterium, assembly GCA_022600695.1. Taxonomy (GTDB): domain Bacteria; phylum Actinomycetota; class Actinomycetes; order Mycobacteriales; family Mycobacteriaceae; genus Mycobacterium. Next base: position 6,503 of record JAHZJY010000107.1, read on the forward strand.
CGATGATGCCCAGCGCCGCCAGTCGCAGCATGCTAACCCGATTCACGCTGCCAAGGCCTCCTCATGGGGTCGTGCATGCAGTCGGATGTCAGTGTGTGCCGGCTTCTCCAATGACCGGCAAACCGGTCTGACCCTAACAGCAGAAACTAAGCCGATCGGCCCACCGCGTTGATTCCGGCCCGGGCCGATCCGCACCCGACAGCCGCCCGGCTGGCGTACCCGGGCAGACTGGCGGTCATGAAACCCACGCCCGATCAGGTGGGCGGAACCCGCAGCTTTCTGCCCGCGGTGGAGGGGATGCGCGCCTGCGCCGCGATGGGGGTGGTGCTCACCCACGTCGCATTCCAGACCGGAACTCAGGACGGGGTGCTGGGACGGCTGCTGCACCGTTTCGACCTGGCGGTCGCGGTGTTCTTCGCGCTATCGGGATTCCTGCTGTGGCGCGGTCACGCCGCGGCGGCCCGGGAGATGCGGCACCGGCCGGCCACCGGGCACTATCTGCGGTCCCGGCTGGTCCGCATCATGCCGGGCTACCTGGTTGCGGTGGTGATCATCCTGACCCTGCTGCCCGAGGCCAACCACGCCAACAGCACGGTGTGGCTGGCCAACCTGACGCTGACCCAGGTGTACGTGCCGCTGACGCTGACCGCCGGGCTGACCCAGATGTGGAGCCTGTCGGTGGAGGTCAGCTTCTACCTGGCGCTACCCGTGCTGGCCTTCCTGGCCTACCGGCTGCCGGTGCGGGCCCGGGTCCCGGTGATCGCGGCGGTGGCGGTGGTC
>JAHZJY010000108.1 GCA_022600695.1 Actinomycetes bacterium
GATTCGCTACTGCAGTTGGCCGGTGACGCCGGGTTCGCGGTCGAGGAGCGCAAGATCGACGTGGAGGAGTGGCGCAAGGGGGTGGCCGCCGGCGAGATCACCGAGGTCTTCGCCTGCGGTACCGCGGCGGTGATCACTCCGGTGGCACAGGTGAAGTACGGCGACGGCGAGTTCGTGGTGGGTGACGGTGCGCCGGGCGAGGTCACCATGGCACTGCGCGACACTCTCACCGGTATCCAGCGCGGCACCTTCGCCGACACCCATGACTGGATGACCAGGCTGGGTTGAGCGAACCCCTGCCGGGTCGCGTGCCGTCAGGGCCTGATCGCCAGGCCGATCAGCGTGAGAGCGGTGGTCAGTTCGATTGCCGCGCCCATCACATCCCCGGTGATACCGCCGAGCCTGCGCACACAGTGCGCGATCAGCACCACCGCACCGAGCAGGGCCACGATCACGACGGCGGGGCCCTGCCAGGGCCGTGGTGTCGCCAGCGCGGCGAATCCGGCCACCGCCAGAACCCAACCGGCCGCCAGTTTCCGGGACTGGGTGCCGGCCACCAGTGCGCCCAGGCTGCTGCCCGCGGCGGCCGGGACACCTCGGCTGCCGGCCAGCACGGCCGCCACCCGCCCGGCGGCCACCGCGGTCACCGCGCCCGCGGTCGCCGGCCACCCCGGCGGTAGCGCCGCGAAGGCGGCGGCCTGACACAGCAGGGTCAGGGCGATCGCGGCGGCACCGAACGGCCCGGTGGAGCCGTCCCGCATCACCGCCAGCGCGCGCTCCGGCGGCCCGTAACAGCCCAGGCCGTCCGCGGTGTCGGCCAACCCGTCGAGGTGCAGTCCGCGGGTCAGCAGCAGCAGGGCGCCCGCCGCCGCCGCCCCGACCAGCAGGTTGTGCGGACCGAACGCCCACTGACCGGCCCACAGGATGGCCGCGGCAGCCAAGCCGAGCGCCACCCCGACCAGCGGCAACGCACTGACGGTCGCCCGGCCGGGCCCGCGACCGCCGTGCCGGGCCGGGAGGACCGTGCCGAACGCGAAAGCGCTTGCCACGCCGGAGATCACGGGGCGGCTGGGCTTGCGGGCCCGGATATCCCAGCATCGTCGAAGGTGGCCATCGACGCCAGTACGGCCACCGCCGCGCGGACGATCGGCAGCGCCACCGCAGCGCCGGTGCCCTCACCGAGCCGCAGTCCCAGGTCGACGATCGGTTCGAGTCCTAGCTGGGACAGGGCAAGAGCGTGCGCGGGCTCGGGGGAGCGGTGTCCAGCCCGCCACCACAGCCGGGCGCCCGGTGCCATCCGTTCGGCAACCAGCGCCGCCGCGGTCACCACCAGCCCATCCAGCAATAACGGGGTTCTCCGCAGGGCGGCTTGGGCGCAGAACCCGGCCATCGCGGCAAGGTCGGCGCCGCCGCATACGGCCAGCAGTGCAACCGGATCCGAGCGCACCGACCCGGCCCGGTAAAGCGCGTCGCGTACCGCCGCGGTCTTCCGCGACCAGCCCGCGTCATCGATACCGGTGCCCCGTCCGACTGCCAGCACCGGTTCGGTGTCGGTCAGCGCCGCGACCAATGTCGTTGCCGCGGTGGTGTTCCCGATACCCATATCGCCGGCGATCAGCAGGTCGGCACCGGAGTCGACCTCCTCGTCGGCAACCCGGCGGCCGACTGCAACCGCAGCGGTCGTGTCGTCGTGGCTCAGCGCGTCCTCGGCTGCGATATTTCCACTGGATCGGCGGACCTTGTAGATCGCAGCCTCAGCGCGGGTGTCGCGGTCCACGGCCACATCGACGGCCCGGACGGTCGCGCCGGCCACCTCGGCCAGGACGTTGACCGCCGCCCGGCCATCCTCGATCATGTCGAGCATCTGGGCGGTCACCTCGGCCGGGTAGGCCGATACACCTTGCCCGGCAACCCCGTGGTCGCCGGCGAACACCACCACCCTGGCATGTTCGAATTGTCTTGGCGGGCAGTGTCCCTGGCATGCGGAGACCCACACCGAAAGATCTTCCAGCCGGCCGAGCGCGCCGCGCGGTTTGGTCAACAGATCCTGTCGGCGCCGGGCCGCCGCTGCGACCCGGCCATCCGGCGGGGCGATATCGTCGAACCCGGTCATCCGGGCACCGTCAGCACCGCCGGCTTGACCCACAGCGGTTGACCGGCGACGATCAGCACCACGCGGTCACAGCAATCGGCGAGTAGCTGGTTCAGCGTCCCCAATTCGTCGGCAAACCGGCGTCCTACCTCGGTTTCCGGCACCACCGTCAGCCCGACCTCCGGACTGACCAGGACCAGATCCGCGGCCACGGCACCGACTGCGGTCAGCAGATCATCGACATCGGCATCGACCGACTCGGCGGTCCAGCCACGATGGTCGAGGGTCGCGGTGAGCCAGCCGCCGAGATCGTCGACCAGTGCCGGGGTCCCGGGGTCGGCGCGCAACTCGGCCGCCACATCCGCGGTTTCGACGGTGTGCCACCACGGCGGGCGGCGTCGGCGGTGTGCGGCGATTCGCTGCTCCCAGTCCGGGTCGGCATCGGGTACGCGGCCGGTGGCGATATAGCGCACCGTGTCGCACGAACCGGGACTCCCGCCGATGGCGGACTCGGCCCACCGCGACTTTCCCGACCGGATACCGCCCAGAACCAGGGTGCGCACGCGCCGCTCAGAGGACTTGGTCGCCGCGGGAGACCTGAGGCCTGGGCGCCCGCATCCGGCGCAACTGGGAGGCCCGTCCCACCGCGTACAAACCGAGCTTGAACCGGGTTTCGCCGTGGTCGGGGAATTTCGCGTCGACGGCGCGGTTCACCTTGCGGGACAAAAGGACGGCGTCAATACCCATCAGCACCAGCAGCGTCAGCATCGCCGGTGAGGTGTAGTACTGAAGTTGGGGCATCGCCATCACGACGAACAGGATGAACAGTGCGGACGGCATGAACAGGCCGAGCACACTGCGCCGCGAGTCGACGATGTCGCGGGCGTAGCGGCGGACCGGCCCCTGATCGCGGGGCAGCAGATAGGCCTCCTCGCCGGCCATCATCTTCTCCCGGCGGGTGGCCATGGCGGCGCGTCGCTTGGTCTTGTCGGCCCGGCGTTCCTCCTTGGTCATTGTTCGGCGCATCTCCTTGCGCCGCTTACGGGCCTCGGAGGTGGTCTGCGGCGCCGGCGCGACCGGGCCGCGGCGTTTCGCGCTGTCATTGCGTTTGGGGGTGGGACGGCCCTTGGGGGCGGTCGTTCCCGCCGGCGCGGCCGACTCCGGGATGAGTTCGGGCTCCGGCGCACCGTCGGGTTCGTCGGCCCCATCATTGCGGCGACCCAGAAGTTTCATATGGTCCAGGTTACTTCGCCGCTCGTCCGCTGCGACATGCGACCGCGCAGCCCGAACCGTAGCCTGCTGTGCATGACGGGTCTGCGGGTGCTCATCGCCCCGGATTGTTTCGGCGACAGCCTCACCGCGGTCGGGGCCGCCGGCGCCATCGTCGACGGGTGGCGCCGGGCCCGCCCCGGAGACACCCCGGTACCGGTGCCACAGTCCGACGGAGGCCCGGGCTTCGTCGACGTACTGGCCGCCCGATATCCGCAGTTACAGGTGTGCCACACGTCGGTGAGTGGTCCGCTGGACGTGGCGGTGGACGCGGCGTGGGTGTTCGACCCGGTGACCGCTACCGCCTACATCGAATGCGCGCAGGCCTGCGGGTTGGCGCTGCTGGGGGGACCGCCCACTGCGCATACCGCGGTGGCCGCCCACAGCAGGGGAGTGGGTCAGCTGATCGACGCGGCCGTGGGAGGCGGCGCGCGCACCGTCGTCGTCGGACTCGGCGGCAGTGGCTGTACCGACGGCGGCCGCGGCATGGTGGAGGCTCTCGGCGGTGTCGAGGAGGCGCGCCGCAAGACCGCCGGTGTCGGGGTCATCGCGGCCACGGATGTCGAGCATCCGTTGTTGGGGCCGGCCGGAGCGGCACGGGTCTTCGGCCCGCAGAAGGGCGCCGACCCCGCCACCGTCGAGTTGCTGGAGGCCCGCCTGACCACCTGGGCCGGGCAACTCGAGGCGGCTTGTGGGTGTGCTGTCGCCGGTGTGCCCGGCGCCGGTGCGGCCGGCGGACTGGGCGCGGCACTGTTGGCACTCGGGGGACGTCGCGAATCAGGGGCCGCCCTGATCGCCGGCCACACCGGAATACCCGCGGAGTTGGCCGTCGCGGATCTGGTGGTGACCGGAGAGGGGCGGCTGGACGACCAGTCGCTGCACGGCAAAGTCGTCGGTGCGCTGGCCGCGGCGGCCGGATCGCGTGCGGTCCCAGTCGTGGTGCTCGCCGGTCAGGTGGCTCTCGGGCCGCAGGCTCTGCAGGCGGCGGGGATCTCGGCGGCGTATTCGCTGTCCGATTACGCAGGTTCGGTGGCGCTCGCGATGGCCGACGCTGCCGGGCAGCTCTCCGGGCTGGCCCGGCGCACGGCGGGGGCACTGGCGCGGGAATAGTCCGGACACCAGGTACCGTTGTCCGAAAGGCCATCATGCACATCCCACCTGCACATCCCAACGGCCCGGAATGATCCGCGAGGAGATCTCATGAGTGACGAAACGGCTACCGCGACCGAACCGCAGACGACCGACGCCGGCGCCGAAACCCATGGCGCAATCCTGACCGACGACGCCGCCGCGAAGGCCAAGGCGCTGCTGGATCAGGAGGGTCGCGACGACCTGGCGCTGCGGATCGCCGTGCAGCCCGGCGGGTGCGCAGGCCTGCGCTACAACCTGTTCTTCGATGACCGCGTTCTCGACGGGGACCTGACCGCGGAGTTCGGTGGGGTCACCCTGACCGTGGACCGGATGAGCGCACCGTACATCCAGGGCGCCAGCATCGACTTCGTCGACACCATCGAGAAGCAGGGGTTCACCATCGACAACCCCAATGCCACCGGTTCCTGCGCCTGCGGCGACTCGTTCAACTGATCGGATAACCGCTCCGCCGCACTGCGCCGCGCGGCGGTCCGGCAGCGATTCAATACTGCGCGGTGGTCCGCAGCAGATACGAGCAGACCAGCAACCGGTTGTCCTGACGGAGCAGTTGCGCGACGCCCTGCTCCTCCTCCCGGTCGTTGCGCGACAGCGACGCGGGCGCCACCTTCATGGTGAACAGCACCTGCGCCTGATAGGCAGAGCTCAGCACGATCTTGTCGATCGAGACGACCTCCGCCCGGCTGAACTGGCTGCGGAACGCATCGCTGGCCAGCCGGGCCAGTGCCAGGTCGGACTTGCTGTCCGCAATGGCGTCGAACATCCCGCACAGATTGTTCTGGGCGACGGTCTCGGTATCCCGGTCCGATAGCGCGGTCAGATAGTTCTGGATCGCGGTCCTGGCCGCGGCGTCGGTGAATGCCCCCGGTCCGGTACCGGCGCGGCTACCGCCGAAGATGAGCGCCGCGGTGACCAGAGCGACGACCAGGACCAGGCCCAACAGCCCCCACAGCAGTGCCCGGCCACGCCGGGGCGGCTCGGGATAGTTCACCGGCGGAGGCAGCGGGCCGGGGTATCCGCCTGGATAGGGGAAGGTTTGTGCCGGGTAGATGGGCTGGCCCGGAAACGGGGGACCCTCGGCGCCACCCGGTTGGTACGGCGGATACGGGCCGGCCATCGATTGTGTCTCCTGGGGTGTCGTCGGTCAGCTGCGCAGGTGGCGTTCGAGCCACTCCGAGCGCAGCCGCGGCGGGGTCGGGCCATATAGTCGGCTCCTGTACGCAGGCTAGCGCACCGCCTGGCCTGCCCGACGACTGAAGGGCGGACGCTTCGTGACCATCGCGGTGACCGGATCCATTGCCACCGACCACCTGATGCGGTTTCCGGGACGGTTCTCCGAGCAACTCCTGGCCGAGCACCTGCAGAAGGTCTCCCTGAGTTTCCTGGTCGACGACCTCGTCGTCCACCGGGGCGGGGTGGCGGGCAACATGGCTTACGCCATCGGAGTGCTCGGCGGCGATGCGGTGCTGGTCGGGGCGGCCGGGATGGATTTCACCGACTACCGGGAGTGGCTGGAGGCGTCCGGCGTGAACTGCGGCAGCGTCCTGATCTCAGACACCCAGCACACCGCCCGGTTCGTGTGCACCACCGATCTGGAGATGGCCCAGATCGCGTCGTTCTACCCGGGAGCGATGTCGCACGCCCGGAATATCCGGCTGGCCGAGGTGGTGGCCGCGGCCGGGCAGCCCGATCTGGTGATCGTCGGGGCGAACGACCCCGACGCGATGTTCCTGCACACCGAGGAGTGCCGCGAACTGGGCCTGGCGTTCGCCGCCGATCCGTCCCAGCAACTGGCTCGACTGTCCGGGGAGGAGATCCGCCGTCTGGTCGACGGTGCAACCTACCTGTTCAGCAATGACTACGAATGGGACCTGATGCTGTCGAAGACCGGTTGGGTCGAGGCGGATGTTCTCGCCCAGGTCGGATTACGGGTCACCACTCTGGGCGCCAAGGGTGTCGACCTCGTCGGTGCCGACGGAACCACCCTCCACGTCGGGGTGGTGCCGGAGACCGCGCAGGTGGATCCGACCGGTGTCGGTGACGCCTTCCGGGCCGGCTTTCTGACCGGCCGCGGGGCCGGACTGGATCTGGAACGCTCAGCCCAGTTGGGTTCACTGGTCGCGGTGCTCGTGCTGGAGACCACCGGAACGCAGAACTGGACCTGGGACCCCGAGACGGCCCGGGTCAGGCTGGCGGGTGCCTACGGCGCGGAGGCGGCTGCGGAGATCTCCGCGGCGCTGGGCGCACCGTAGCCATGGCGATCAGCCGACGTCATAACTGCACCGGGTAGCGCGGTTCGCTGATCTGCGGTTCCACGCTGCGCTCCACGAAGATCGCGTACCAGAGCAGGAAGATCAGCACTGTCCACAGCCGCCTGCTGTGGTCGGCTTCACCGGCCCGGTGCTCGTCGAGCATCCTGCGTACGGTGGCGAGGTTCACCAGGTGGTCGGCCTGCGAGACGTCGATCATCCGGTAGGCCCAGTCCATCAGTTCACCGGCGCGCAGCCAATGTCGGATCGGCACCGGGAAGCCGAGTTTTGCGCGGTTGAGCACATGCGCCGGCACGACCGGCTCCAGCGCGCGCCGCAGCGCGTACTTGGTGGTGGTTCGGGTGATCTTCTGGTCGAACGGCAGCCGTGAGGCGACCGCGAACACCTCCGGGTCCAGAAACGGAACCCGCAGTTCCAGGGAGTTGGCCATCGTCATCTTGTCGGCTTTGACCAGGATGTCCCCGCGCAGCCAGGTGAACAGGTCGGTGTGCTGCATCCGGGCCACCGGATCCCACCCCTGCGACTCGGCGTAGACGGCGGCGGTGATGTCGGTGTGGGTCCATCGCGGGGAGAAGCCGGGCAGCACCGTCCGCAATTGATCGTCGGAGAAACTCCGGGCGTTTCCGTAGTAGCGCTGCTCAAGGGTCAGCGACCCGCGGTGCAGCAGACTCTTGCCGCGCATCCCTTCCGGCAATGGTTTCGAAGCCTTGCCCAGTGATGTGCGCACCCGCCGGGGCAGGTAGTCGAAAGCTTTGAGCGACAGTGGTTCCCGGTAGATCGTGTAGCCGCCGAACAGCTCATCGGCGCCTTCGCCGGAGAGCACGACCTTGACGTGCTTGCGCGCCTCGCGGGCGATGAAGAACAGCGGGACCAGCGCCGGGTCGGCCACCGGTTCGTCGAGGTACCAGACGATCTCCGGGAGAGCGGCGACGAACTCCGCCTGACTGACGACCTTGGCGATATGCCGTGCGCCGATCGCCTCGGCTGATGCGACGGCGACGTCGACCTCGGAGAAACCTTCCCGTTCGAAACCGGTGGTGAAGGTGATCAGCCGGGGATTGTGCCGGATGGCCAGCGCCGCGATGGCGGTGGAATCGATACCCCCGGACAGAAACGCCCCGACGGTGACATCGGCCCGCATGTGCTTCGCCACCGAGTCCTCCAGGACGGCGGTGATCTCGTCGTAGCGCGCCTGGGCCCCGCCGGCCGGGAACGGCACGGCGGCAAACCGGGGCCGGAAGTACCGGGTCACCTCCGGGGCCTGGCCGGGGCGGATCACCGCGTAACAGCCCGACTCCAGTCGCCGGACTCCCCGATGCAGCGTCTCCGGTTCGGGCACATACTGCAGAACCGTGTAGTGCTGCAGCGCCCGGATATCGATATCGGTATCCAGGCCGAGGACGTCGCTGAGGCCGAGCAGGCATTTCTTCTCGCTGCCCACCGCGGTCCCGCCCGGGCCGGTGGCCATGAACAGTGGCTTGATACCGAACGGATCGCGCGCGCAGAACAGTTCGCCGAGTGCGGTGTCCCACAGCGCGAACGCGAACATGCCGCGCAGCCGGGTCAGCGCCCCGGTGCCCCAATAGTGGTAGGCGGCGGCGATCGCCTCGCCGTCCCCGTCGGTGGTGAAGGCGGCGCCGTGCTGCTCGGCCAGTTCTGCCCGCAGTTCGAGGTAGTTGTAGACCTCCCCGTTGAACACCAGAACGTAACGCTCCGGCTCTTCCGGCGGACCCCAGCGCAGCGGTTGATGGGAATGCGCGATATCGATGATCGAGAGCCGGTTGAAGCCGAGGACGACGGTCCCGGCAGCCGCCGGGGTCCCGGTGGCATCGGTCCAGGTGCCCGGTTCGTCGGGACCCCGGTGACGCATCAGGTGTGAGGAACCGGCGACGGCCTCGACCGTGCCGCTGTCGATCACACCGGCCGCGGGTCCTACCAGGGCAATCAGTCCGCACATCCGGCTCAGTATGCCCGAGGCCCGATATCGGCCGGGAACTCGTCCGGAACTGAATCGCCGGGTGTCTCAGCCTGCTGGTGATCGGTGGTCTACGCTGCGTAGTATTCGTTGTGGCGATGCGCGTTCGACCGGCACCTCCCAGGGCGTCGGCGGCGGTCATCGGCCCAGCTTGTGACACAGGAGGCGGCACAGTGACACCACGCGGGCTTGGTCGTACCACCACCAGCCCCGGTTCCGGCTCCCGGCGCCGGACGGCCGCGCTGACCGCCACGTTCGCGGCCCTGACCGTGGCGCTCAGTGGGTGCACCTGGCGTGAGGGTCTGGCGCTGGGGTGGCCCAACGGCATCACCCCGGAGGCGGAGGCCAACCACAAGCTGTGGCTGGGATCGGTGATCGCCGCACTGGTGATCGGCGTGATCGTCTGGGGCCTCATGTTCTGGACGGCGGCGTTCCATCGCAAGAAAGAGGGCGATGACGAGCTACCCCGCCAGTTCGGCTACAACATGCCGCTCGAGTTGGTCCTCACCGTCATCCCCTTCCTGATCGTCTCGGTGCTCTTCTACTTCACCGTGGTGACGCAGAACAAGTTCACGGACATGAAGAAGCCCGAGGTCATCGTCGATGTGACCGCCTTCCAGTGGAACTGGAAGTTCGGCTACCAGAAAGTCAACTTCGCCGACGGGAGCTTCGACTACGACGGTGCCATTCCGGCCAGCACGGCCGCGCTGGCCTCGGTGCCCGAGGGCGAAGGCGCCGACGACGAGGAGGTCATCGGCGCGATCGCGGGCAAGAACCCCGAGGACAGGTCCTATCTGAAGTTCGACAAGATCGAGACCCTCGGCACCAGCGATGAGATTCCCGTCCTGGTGCTGCCGGTCGGGAAGCGTATCGAATTCGAACAGGCCTCGGCCGATGTCATCCACTCGTTCTGGGTGCCCGAGTTCCTATTCAAACGTGACGTGTTCCCGAATCCGAAGGAAAACCATTCGGAGAACGTCTGGCAGGTTGCCGAGATCAACCGGACCGGGGCGTTCGTCGGCCGCTGCGCCGAGATGTGCGGCACCTACCACGCGATGATGAACTTCGAGATCCGGGTGGTGGAACCGGACGCCTTCAAGACCTACCTGGCCGCACGAACCGCCGGTAAGACCAATGCCGAGGCCCTGAAGGAGATCAACGAGGAACCGTTCGCGGTCACCACGCGGCCGTTCGACACCCGCCGCGGCGAACAGGTGATGCCGAAGCCGGAGACGGCCGCCGCGCAGGCGACGAAGTAGGGGAGTGCGGTATGCGCATCGAAGCGAGACTGTTCGAGATCCTGACCGGGTTCTTCGTGATCGCCGCCATCGCCTACGGGTCGCTGACGGCGATCTTCGAGAAGCCCGGCGGATTTGAGTGGGCCGGCACCACCGCGTTGGTTCTCACCGCCGGACTGACGCTGATCATCGGGACTTTCTTCCGCTTCGTCGCGCGTCGCCTCGACACCCGACCGGAAGACTATGAGGACGCTGATGTCTCCGATGGTGCCGGTGAACTCGGTTTCTTCCCGCCGCACAGTTGGTGGCCCATCATGATCGCGCTCGCGTTCTCCATCACGGCCGTCGGTGCGGCGCTATGGCTGCCCTGGTTGATCGCGGCCGGCATCGTCATGGTGCTGGGCGCAGTCTCCGGTTTGGTCTTCGAGTACTACGTCGGCCCTGAGAGACACTGATTCGCGAGGCACGGATCCGCGCCGGACACGATCCGGGTGCTTATTCGTTCGGCCAACGGTGTGCTGCGACGCCCATAGGGGATTCGGTTGGGTAGGGTTCGGCCTGGGTGAGGACGGGGCCCGACGCCGGGTGCCACGGTACGGGGAGTCGAAAGAGGAACTAGGCGAGGATGAGCGGGCCGAATCCGCCGGACAGGAATCCCGGCGATCAGCCGTTGGACCTGCCGGTCGAGGACCGGGAGGAACTGACCGACACCGGTTTCTCCCGTGCCTACTCCGCCCCGGAGTCCGAGCAGTACACGATCGCGCCGTACCTTCCCGCCGATCTGGAGATCTACGACTACGACGGCTACGACCGCGGCGGCGAGGCGGCCGACGAGCTGCCGCCGCCGAGGTGGCCGTGGGTGGTGGGGGTAACCGCCATCGTCGCGGCCATCGCGCTGGTGGTGTCGGTGTCGCTGCTCGTCACGACCACCGATACCGACAATCTGGCCACACCGGTCACAACCACGGTTGCGCCGCCGCCGGTTCAGGACGAGATCACCACGCCGCCCCCGCCGCCGCCCCCTCCACCGACCGAAGCTCCGCCGCCGGAGCCGCCGCCGCCCCCACCGCCCACCGAGACCGTCACGGTCATTCCGGAGCCTGTGCCGCCTCCACCGCCCCCGCCGGAACCCGAGCCGCCGCCGCCCCCGGCGGAAGCAACCGAGCCGCCGCCTCCCCCGACCACCACGACTCCAGTCGGCCCACGGCAGGTCACCTACTCGGTCACCGGTACCAAGGCGCCCGGCGACATCATCTCGGTGACCTACGTCGACGCCTCGGGGCGTCGGCGCACCCAGCGCAACGTCTACATTCCGTGGTCACTGACGGTGACCCCGATTTCACAGTCCGATGTGGGCTCGGTGCAGGCATCCAGCCTGTTCCTGGTCAGCCGGCTGAACTGCTCGATCACTACGAACGACGGGACGGTGCTCTCATCGAATCAGAACAACGCCGCGCAGACGAGCTGCTGATGGGCTCGGATCCTGAAGATGGCGAATCAGCGACGGGACGTTCGCCGGAGACGGTGGACCGGATCCTGGTCGGCGTATGCGGGGCTATCTGGCTGGTTCTGCTGACCACCACGGTGTTCGCCGCCGTCGCGTTGGTCCGACTCGGCAGCGGACAGGCTGCGGACCTGGACAGCCAGTCTTCCTGGCTGTTATACAGCATCATCACGATCTCGGCTTTGGTCATCGCGGGAGCGATCCCGTTGTTGATCCGGGCTCGCCAGACCGCCCGGGCCGACCCGCCGGCGCCGGCACCTGAGCCCGCCGCCCCGGCCCGGTCGGCGGATGCACCGACGGAGAAGCTGCGGGTTTTCGGGGTCGATCCCGCTGCGCCGCGACAACTTGACGAGTCCGGCGAGGCCACACCCGTTCCCCCCGCACTGGTTGATCGGCTCTGGCTGCGCGGCACCTCATCGATCCTGGGCGCGATGGGCCTGGCGCTGACCGCGGTCGCCGTAGCGACCTATCTGCTGGCGGTGTCCAGCGATACCGCGGCCTGGGTGACTCTCGGGGTGGCCGCCGCGATCACGGTCGCGATGCCGGCGGTGCTGGTGCTGTTTCAACGCAGGTTGAATGAAGCGGTCGACGCGGCCGGGGCAGCCACGCCCTGACTTCGGGCCGGTTCCCCAGCCGGCTGACGGCCAGTGCGTTCGTTGCCACCGGCGACGCGCTCTTCGAGGCTGGACGCCGGCTAGCGGGCGACGCGCAGTGTCCCGGTCGCGAAGCCCCGGATCGGGTTGTCGGCGGAGTTGATGGACAACGCCCCCGCCACGGACAACGCCCCCGCCACGGACAACGGCCCGGCACCAAACGAGCAAAACGCGCGGCTGGATCACCAGCCGCGCGTCTGCGTCATCCAGCACAACCGTGGGTTTACGGGCCGTGCAACCCGTGGCCGTTTCCGGACCCCTTGCCGTTTCCAGAACCGTTGCCGTTTCCAGAACCGTTGCCGTTACCACGGGACCCGTTGCCGTTTCCAGAACCGTTGCCGTTCACGTGCGGCTCATCATCCTGATACTCCTTGAGGGCGGTGAGCGCCCGCACCTCGGAGGCGTGCTCCGCCGCATTCAGTGCGGCATCCTCAGAGGCCGGATCGGCGGTCAGGAAGCTGCCGCGACCGGGTTTACCGGCCGAGCCGAGCTTGTTCATCCGTTTCGGAAGTGCGGCACCCTGATA
>JAHZJY010000017.1 GCA_022600695.1 Actinomycetes bacterium
AATTGCATTCTTTTACGAGGATCCCGCTGCCGGCTGAACAGCTCGGCGAGCCGGTCGGTGCGGTCCCGTTTCCAGTACCCGATCAACTCCCGGGTGTAGACGCTCCAGCTGGTGAAGTAGTGGTAGAAGGAACCGGTGGTGACCCCGAGTCGTCTACACACTTCGGCCAGTTTGAGACCGCCGAATCCGAGGTCGGCCAGAATTGTCAGGCCGGTCTCGAAGAACGAGTCCCGGGCTGCGGCGGTCGGCATGACAAGACTTTAAGCCCCCGTCGGTCAGGACGGCCAGCGAGGTTTGTCACCGGGCCGGCCGCGGGTAACCGCTGCTGCGGCAAGCTGAAAGCCGGACCCCGTCGGGAGACGGCGGGCCGCAGACCAACCTCGAGGAGTTGTGATGACTGTCCAGCTGACCGCTGATAACGCTATCGGGGGCGGCTCTGCCGGGATACTGGCCGAGGTCCGTGCGGTGTTCGACACCGGCCGAACCCGTTCCCCGCGGTGGCGGGAACGACAACTGCGCGGTATCGAGCGGATGTGTGAGGAGCGCGAAGCGGAGATCTCGGCCGCGATCGCCGAGGATCTAGGCCGCCCGGGCTTCGAGGCCTGGCTCGGTGATATCGCCTCGACCAAGGCCGAGGCGGAGTTCGCCCGAAAGCATTTCCGGTCGTGGTGCAAACCGCGCCGCCAGCGAATACCGCTGGCCCACATGCCCGGTCGGGCCTGGGTGCAATACGACCCCCTGGGTGTCGTCCTGGTCATCGGACCGTGGAACTACCCGTTCTTCCTGTGTATGTCGCCGGTGGTGGGCGCGGTGGCCGCGGGCAATGCGGCGGTGATCAAACCGTCCGAGTTCGCGCCGGCCACCTCCGCGCTGATCGCCCGTCTGGTTCCGGAGTACCTCGATCCCGAGGCCATTCGGGTGGTGCAGGGGGCCGCCGACGTGACGCAGGATCTGATCTCCCAGGGCTTCGATCACGCCCTGTTCACCGGAGGCACCGAGATCGGCCGCAAGATCATGGCCGCCGCCGCCCGCACCCTGACCCCGGTGACGTTGGAGCTCGGCGGCAAGAGCCCGGTGCTGGTGTTGGCGGATGCCGACCTGGAGGTGGCGGCCCGCCGGATCGCGTGGATCAAACTGCTCAATTCCGGCCAGACGTGCATCGCGCCGGACTTCGTCCTGGCCGACCGATCGATCGTGACATCGCTCACCGACAAGATCGTGGCGGCGATCGCCCGGTTCCGCGCCGATCAGCAGGACCCGTCGCTGCGGATCGTCAACGAGCGGCAGTTCGACCGGCTGGTGGCGCTGATCGACGGTACCGCCGGCACGGTCGTCACCGGTGGTGGGTCAGACCGCGCCGCACTGCGCATCGAGCCGACCGTCGTGGTCGACCCCGCCCCGGACGAACCGGTCATGAGCGAAGAGATCTTCGGACCGATCCTGCCGATCATCTCGGTCGGGTCGACGGAGGAGGCGGTCAGCTTCGTCAACTCCCGGCCCAAGCCGCTGGCGCTGTATGTGTTCACCGGCGACATGCGGAAGGGGCGCGATCTGGTCGACCGGATGCCGTCCGGCGGAGCGGTGATCAACCACCTGGCGATGCACTGTCTGGTGCCTGCACTTCCGTTCGGCGGGGTCGGGGCCAGCGGTATGGGCGCCTACCACGGGCAGTGGGGCTTCGAAGCGCTCAGCCACCGCCGGGCGGTGCTGTCCAAGCCGGCCAAGCCGGACCCGCGGCTGCTGTATCCGCCCTACTCCAACCGGGTGAAGCGGGTTCTGCGCAGACTGCTCTAGCGGATAGCCTGGCTAATCTTTCGCTACGCTGGTGGCTTCGGACCTGAGTTTGGAGCACTCCATGAGCAGTTTGCGCAGTCACGACGACACCTGGGACATCGCGACCAGTGTGGGTTCCACGGCGGTGATGGTGGCTGCCGCCCGGGCCCGGGAGACTGAGAGCGCCGCACCATTGATCCGGGATCCCTATGCCCGGGTTCTGGTGGCCGGTGCCGGCGCCGGTATGTGGGAGAACTTCCTCGACGATTCCATCACCGGAAGGATTGGCGAGACCGATCCGACCGCTGCCGCGATATTCGACAACATGCTCGCCTATCAGGCGGTGCGGACCCTGTTCTTCGACACCTTCTTCGCCGATGCGTCGGCGGCCGGCATCCGGCAGATCGTCATCCTCGCCTCCGGGTTGGACTCCCGCGCCTACCGGCTGGACTGGCCGGCCGGCACCGTGATCTTCGAACTCGATCAGCCCAAGGTGCTGGACTACAAGGCGGCCGCCCTGGCCGACCATGGTGCCGGCCCGACCGCGGTCCGTCACGAGGTCGCGATCGATCTGCGTCAGGACTGGCCCGCGGCGTTGAAGGCAGCCGGCTTCGACCCCGCTCGCCCCGCCGCCTGGCTGGCCGAGGGCCTGCTGATGTATCTGCCCGGCGATGCCCAGGACCGTCTTTTCGAGCAGATCACCGCGCTGAGCGCCCCGGGCAGCCGGCTCTCGGTGGAAGCGGTGCATCACCAGGACGAGGGGCGCCGGGAGCGGATGCGGGAGCGTTTCCAGCAGATGTCCGACGATCTCGGCATCGAGCGCAACGTTGATATCGCCGAACTCACCTACAACGATCCGGCGCGGGCCGACGCCACCGAATGGCTTGGCGCGCACGGGTGGGACGCCTCCGGTGTCTCCTCGAACGACGAGATGCGCCGGCTGGACCGCTGGACCGAGGTGCCCGAAGAGGACTTCCAGGACGGCTTCTCCAGTTTCGTCATCGCCGAGCGCCGGGGCCGCGGCGAGTAGCCGGGTCGGACCCGATCGGACCGGACCTCGATACGATGGCCACCGCCCGCCGGTGTGGTGCCGCCGGGGCCTGACCGTCAAGCGGCCTGATCGTTAAGTGGAGAGGATTCCCATGCCCGGAGTACAGGATCGAGTGATCGTCGTCACGGGTGCCGGCGGCGGTCTGGGGCGCGAGTACGCACTGACCCTGGCCAAAGAGGGTGCCAGCGTTGTCGTCAACGACCTCGGCGGTGCGCGGGACGGTACCGGCGCCGGACATTCGATGGCCGATCAGGTCGTCGCCGAGATCATCTCCGGGGGCGGTCGTGCCGTCGCCAATTACGACTCCGTCGCCGACGCCGCGGGTGCGGAGAGCATCGTCAAGACCGCGCTGGAGGAGTTCGGGGCCATCCACGGGGTGGTGAGTAACGCCGGCATCCTGCGCGACGGCACCTTTCACAAGATGACCTTCGAGAACTGGGATTCGGTGCTCAAGGTCCACCTGTATGGCGGTTACAACGTGATCCGCGCCGCCTGGCCGCACTTCCGGGAGCAGAGCTATGGCCGCATCGTGGTGGCCACTTCCACCAGCGGACTCTTCGGCAATTTCGGCCAGGCCAACTACGGCGCCGCCAAACTCGGCCTGGTG
>JAHZJY010000109.1 GCA_022600695.1 Actinomycetes bacterium
CGAAGGCCAGCCGCACACCGGGAGCCTCGTCATCGGTGCCCACCGTGACCGCGTCACGCCGGTAACCGACGATATTGATGATCACCGCCTGCACGATGAGCAGGCACAGGATCGAGCACACCGATACCCACCACAGCGGCCAACCGAGCATCATCCCGATCATGAGTAGCCCCGCCATCGCGGCAAGCGGCGCGGCCACATCGACGGTCAGCACCCGGACCAGGTTTCTCACCGCACCGACTCCAGCCGAGAGATCATCGCTGCCCCGTCGACTTCCGAGACGCCGAGTCGCAGATTCCACCGCACCGTTGTGGGTTCGCCGCCGGCGTTCTCGCTGACCGATGTCGCGACCACCAGCACGGTGTCGGTACGGCCGGAGACAACCGACGGCAGCTGCGCCGCGGCATCCGGACGACGGCCGGGCCGGGCGTCGAGGTCGTTGTGCAACGCCTCGATCGACACCGATTCCACCTGGCCGGTGGTGCTGGACCGGAGAGTCCGGACGACTTCCCGGTACGGGGCGATCGAGGCCTCGAAGCCGGAGTTGAGTTCACCGACCGTCCCGTCGCGTAACTGGGCCATACTGGCCTCGACGTTGTCGGTGTTCATGTTGATCAGCAAGCCGGTCCACTCAGCGGCCGCCTGCATCGCTGTGGCCTGATAGGCGCGCTCGGCCTCGGCGGCGCGATGCCCCGACCACAGCACGGCGACCACCACCACGGCGAGCACCGTCAGCGCGGCCAGGATCGCCGACAACACACCGAATGCGGACAGCACACCGTCTTCCCCTGCTGACTCAGCGCTGGGCGGACCCTCGGCCCGGGGGCCGTCGGAAAGCACCACCTCGTCAGCCCGGGACATGCAGGCGAGGCTACCGGGCTGTGAAACCGGGATGGTAAGGATGGTGTCGTGACACCGGAGACACAGAAGTGACAGCACCGACACAGCGGTCCGGGATCGACCTGACGCACTGCGATCCCGCGGTCCGCCCGCAAGACGACCTGTTCGGCCATCTCAACGGCCGCTGGCTGGCCGACTACGTGATGCCCGCCGACCGGGCCACCGACGGCGCCTTCCGGCAGCTTTATGACCGCGCTGAGGAACAGGTTCGCGAGATCATCACCGAGGCGGCGTCGGCGGCGCCACCGGACACTCGGGCCGCCGCAGCCACCGCGCCCGCCGCGGCCGCCGGCAGCGATGAACAGCGAATCGGTGATCTCTACACCAGTTTCCTGGACGAGGAAACCGTAGAGCAGCGCGGTCTCGCCCCGCTCCTCGAGGAGTTGTCGTCCATCGATTCCGCTGCCGACCCGGCGGCACTGACCGTCGTCATCGGGCGGCTGCAGCGCACCGGCGCCGGCGGCGGTGTCGGCGTCTACGTCGACACCGACTCGAAGGATTCAACGCGCTATCTGGTCCACCTCACCCAGTCCGGGCTCGGTCTGCCGGACGAGTCCTACTACCGCGACGATCAGCACGCCGCCATCCTGGGCGCCTACCCGGCACATATCGCCGCGATGTTCGCGCTGGTGTACGGCGGAACGCCCGACGAGTACGCCGACCGGGCCGGCCGGATCGTGGCCCTGGAGACCCGGCTCGCCGCCGCCCACTGGGACGTCGTGCGTCGCCGTGACGCCGAGGAGAGTTACAACCTGCGCACCTTCGCCGAGTTGCCGGACTGGGCCCCCGGGTTCGATTGGGGTGGGTGGGTCGCGGCGCTGGGAGCCGCACCGGCAGCGGTCCCCGAACTCGTTGTGCGCCAACCGGACTACCTCACAGCCTTCGCCGAACTGTGGTCGGACGCGGAGTTCGCGGACTGGCAGGACTGGGCACGCTGGCGGCTCATCCACGCCCGTGCGGCGGTACTCACCACGGACATGGTCGAGTGCGATTTCTCCTTCTACGGCCGCACCCTCTCCGGAACCGAGCAGATCCGCGAACGGTGGAAGCGAGGGGTATCCCTGGTGGAGGGCCTGTTGGGTGACGCCGTGGGTCGGCTGTACACCGAACTCCACTTTCCGCCGGGTGCCAAGGCCCGGATGGATGTGCTGGTCGCCAATCTGCGGGAGGCTTATCGGGTCAGCATCAGCGAACTGGAGTGGATGACCCCGGCCACCCGCGAGCGGGCGCTGACCAAATTGGAGAAGTTCACCGCGAAGATCGGCTACCCGGCCTCCTGGCGCGACTACAGCGGGCTGGCGATCCGCCGGGATGACCTGTACGGCAACGTGATCCGCGGAGCCGAAGTGGAGGCCGACCGCGAATTCGCCAAGCTCGGGGCGCCCGTGGACCGCGACGAGTGGTTCATGACTCCGCAGACGGTCAACGCCTATTACAACCCCGGGATGAACGAGATCGTGTTCCCGGCGGCGATTCTGCAGCCGCCGTTCTTCGACGCCGACGCCGACGATGCGGCGAACTACGGCGGTATCGGGGCGGTGATCGGCCACGAGATCGGCCACGGTTTCGACGACCAAGGCTCGAAGTACGACGGTGACGGCCACCTGGTCGACTGGTGGACAGATTCCGACCGAGGCGAGTTCACCGCCCGCACCACCCGCTTGATCGAGCAATTCGACACCTACGTCCCGCGCGACCTTCAGGACCGGCCGGACCGGCCGCATGTCCAGGGAGCGTTCACCGTCGGGGAGAACATCGGCGATCTCGGCGGACTGTCGATCGCGCTGCTGGCCTACCGGCTGTCACTGGGCGACCACGAGGCGCCGGTGATCGACGGCCTCACCGGCGTGCAGCGTGTCCTGTGCGGCTGGGCGCAGGTGTGGCGCACGAAGTCACGGCCCGCCGAGGCGGTCCGGCGGCTCGCGACCGACCCGCATTCACCGCCGGAGTTCCGATGCAACGGCGTGGTTCGCAATATCGACGCCTTCTACGAGGCGTTCGACGTCGGTGAGGGTGACGCGCTCTACCTCGACCCGCGGCAGCGGGTGCGGATCTGGAGCTGACCGGTCCCCGACGGGGTCAGTACAGCTCCCATTGCCAATCGTCGGCACCGTCGGGCTTGGTGTAGAGGCCGCCCCCGGAGTTCTTCACGACGACCGGGTCACCGCTGCCGAAGTTGTCGTAGAACCACTTCGCGTTAGCCGGGCTGAGGTTGATACAGCCGTGGCTCACATTGCGCTTACCTTGAGCGCCCACCGACCATGACGCACCATGGACGAAGCCGCCGCTGTTGTCGATCCGGACCGCCCAGGGCACCTCGATCTTGTAGCCGTACGTCGAGTCGATCGGGACGCCGTAGGTAGAGGAGTCCATCACCAGGTCCGGGAACTTCTCCAGCACGTAATAGGTGCCGTTCTTGGTCTCGTGCTTGCCGTTGTCCATGCCCATCGACACCGGGAAGGTCTTCTCCACCTCGCC
>JAHZJY010000110.1 GCA_022600695.1 Actinomycetes bacterium
GAAGATCGACTTCGAGGATCTGCAGTGGGAACGTCGCCGCTACGACCGGGTGGCCTCCTACGGTCAGTCCAAACTGGCCAATCTGATGTTCGCCTATGACCTGCAGCGTCGACTGGAGGCCGCCAAAGCGAAAACCATCGCGGTCGCGGCACATCCGGGGGTGGCGGCCACCGAGCTGGTCCGGCACGTCCCCGGAGCCGGTCTTCCGGGCGTCAGCTGGCTGTCCGGGAAACTGCTGAACAGCTCCGAGTTGGGTGCGCTGCCGACCCTGCGCGCAGCCACCGATCCGACGGTCCGGGGCGGCCAGTACTACGGCCCGGACGGCTTCCGGGAACTGCGGGGCTACCCCAAACTGGTCACCTCGACCGAACAATCCCACGACGTCGCGGTGCAGGAGCGGCTGTGGACGGTCTCCGAGGAACTGACCGGCGTCGCCTATCCGGTCTGAACCGGTCCGGACCGGTCGGGAACCGCAGATGCGCAGCGTCGATGAGCATCGCCGCATCGTCGGCGGGCTGATCTCGGCCCGACCGCCGGCGGCCACCACGCTCAGCGAGGCACTGGGCCTGGTTCTGGCCCGGGATGTGGTCGCGCCTCTGGCGTTGCCGATGTTCGACAACTCCGCGATGGACGGTTACGCGGTGCGGGCCGAGGATCTCGCCGGGGCCGGCCCCGATCAGCCGGTGCCACTGCCGGTCATCGAGGACATTCCGGCCGGCCGCACCGACCTGCTGCGCCTCACCCCGGGCACCGCGCACCGGATCATGACCGGCGCACCGATGCCGGCGGGGGCGAACGCGGTGGTCCCGGTCGAGGCGACGGACGGCGGGATGCCGACGGTGAAGATCCGCGCGACACCCATGCCGGGCCGGCACGTCCGCAGGCGTGGCGAGGACGTCACCGCGGGCACCCCGGTACTGCGCGCCGGGCAGGTCATCACGCCGGGGGCCCTCGGACTGGTGGCCGCGCTCGGACTGGACCGACTGACGGTCCTCCCACGCCCGCGGGTGCTGGTGATCTCCACCGGATCGGAACTGGTCGCGGCCGGCGGCGCACTGGCGCCCGGGCAGATCTACGAATCCAACGCCGTGATGTTGGCGGCCGCGGTGCGCGATTCCGGCGCCGCGTTGCTGGACACCGCCACCTGCGGCGATGACATCGCACAGTTCCGCGCCCTGCTCGACGGCTGGGCCGGGTCGGCCGATCTGGTGATCACCTCCGGAGGGGTCAGCGCCGGCGCCTACGAGGTGGTCAAGGATGCCTTCGGCGCGGCGACCGGAGGTGCTGACGTGGACTTCGTCAAAGTGGCCATGCAACCCGGTATGCCGCAGGGCGTGGGCCGAATCCCCGGAGCCGCCGGAGCACCCGACTGCGCGATCGTCACCCTGCCCGGCAATCCGGTCAGCGCGCTGGTCTCGTTCGAAGTGTTCATCCGGCCCGCTCTGCGCACTGCGATGGGGATGCCGCACCCGGAACGGCCCCGGCGAACTGCGTTACTGGCCGGGGCGTTGACCTCACCCGCCGGGAAACGGCAGTTCCGCCGCGGGGTGTACGACCCGGCGGCGGGCACCGTCACCAGCTACGGTCCACCGGCATCCCATCACCTGCGCTGGCTGGCCTCGGCCAACTGCCTGCTCGACATCGGCGAGGACGTCACCGATATCGCCGCCGGGCAGCCGGTGCAGATATGGGACCTCTCCTGATTGCGGACGACTAGAATCAGCCCGATGGCCAGACGCCCCGACATGACCCCGCAGTCCGGCCCGCAACGGCTGGCCGAACTGGTGCGATCCGCGATACCGCCCGTCCACCCCGCCGGCCTGCCGTTCATCACGGCCGGTGTCGCGGTGGCCGTCCTCGGGCGCAACCACCGCTGGGTGCGACGGGCCGGTCTTACCGCCGCCGCCGCCAATGCCGGCTTCTTCCGGCACCCGGACCGCACCCCCCCGACCCGGCCCGGGGCCGTCGTCGCCCCCGCCGACGGGCAGGTATGCCTGGTCGACATGGCGCCGCCACCCACCGAACTCGGCCTGGCCGCCGACCCGGTCCCGCGGATCAGCATCTTCCTGTCCCTGCTGGACGCTCATGTCCAGCGCACCCCCGTCGGCGGTGAGGTACTGGCCGTCCAGCACCGGCCCGGCCGCTTCCATTCCGCCGATCTGGCCGCCGCCAGCGAAGACAACGAGCGCAACAGCGTGCTGATCGGCACGCCGGATGGACAGCAGGTGGTGGTCGTCCAGATCGCCGGGCTGATCGCCCGGCGCATCATCTGCGATCTGCACGTCGGCGATACCGTCGCCGTCGGCGACACCTACGGCCTGATCCGGTTCGGCTCCCGGCTGGACACCTACCTGCCGGCCGGCTCGGAGGTGCTCATCGAGCCGGGCCAACGGGCGCTGGCCGGCGAGACCGTGTTGGCCCGGCTGCCGTGACGAGTCCGCGGATCCCGGTTCAATCCCGGCGCGGGTTGCGCATCCTGCCCAGCGCGACCACGGTGCTGGCCATCTGCGCCGGTCTGACCTCGATCAAGTTCGCGCTTGACGGCCGGCCGCATATCGCACTGGCCCTGATCGGGGCCGCGGCGGTGCTCGACGGTATCGACGGAGGGATCGCCCGCGCCCTGCACGCCCAGTCCCCGATGGGCGCCGAGATCGACTCGCTGGCCGATGCGGTCAACTTCGGTGTCGC
>JAHZJY010000111.1 GCA_022600695.1 Actinomycetes bacterium
GAGCCGACGCTGGCTTCGCACCGCGACCCGGGTGACCAGCCAGTCGCGGGTACGGGTCTGTTCGATACCCAGGTCGACCACCACCACGTCCAGCCCGGCAAGTTGCTCCTGCTCGGGGTCGTTGACCCGAACCCGGGTATCGAGCACCTGGCCCAGCACCATGACCTCACCGGGGCGCTGGGCGAAACGGCTCAGCGACACGTTGCCGGTGGTCAGCGTGACGGCGTTCGGCTCAATGGCGGTGACACGCAGAATCGGGACGAAAATCCTCCGGCGGCTGGGCAATTCGACGACCAGGCCAAGCACCCGGGGCTGCCGACGAACAATGCTGATGCTGATCACCATGTCACGCACCCGGCCCAGGGATTCGCCGTCGGGTCCCAGCACGACCATCCCCGCCAGTCGCGCCGCGTATACCCTGTTCACCGACGCCATGACTACAAAGGGTAGGAGTCTGTGCGTGGACTTCCGATATCGACCCCGGCGAACCTGTCTGTCGGTTCCGGGCAGTAATCCAAGGATGATTGAGAAGGCCAAAGCCCTGCCGGCCGACGAGGTGTTCCTCGATCTCGAGGATTCCGTCGCGGCGGATGCGAAGGCGGCCGCCCGGACCCGGGTTGGCGCGGCACTGGCCGCGCCGGGCTGGTCGGGGCAGTTGCGCGGCATCCGGGTCAATGACTGGACGACGCCGTGGACGTACAGCGATGTGATCGACGTGGTGTCGACCGCCGGCGCCCACCTCGATGTCATCGTGCTGCCCAAGGTCGCCGACGCCAATCAGGTGCATGCGTTGGATCTCTTGTTGACCCAACTGGAACGCAGTCACGGGCTGCCGGTCGGCCGGATCGGGATCGATGCCCAGATCGAGGACGCCCGGGGGTTGAGCAGTGTCGCCGAGATCGCGGGGGCCCCGCGGGTCCAGGCCCTGGTGCTCGGCCCCGCCGACCTGATGGCCAGCCTCAACATGCGGGCCCGGGTCGTCGGTGAGCAACCCGAGGGCTATGACGTCGGCGATGCCTACCACCACGTGTTCATGACCATTCTGGTCGCGGCCCGCGCGCACGGCGTCGCCGCGATCGACGGTCCCTATCTCGCGGTGCGCGATGTGGATGCGTTTCGGCGGGTGGCCCGGCGGTCGGCGGCACTGGGGTACGACGGCAAGTGGGTGTTGCATCCCGACCAGATCGCGCCCGGCAACGAGATATTCTCCCCCGCCCAGGATGAATACGACCACGCCGAGCTGGTTCTGGAAGCCTACGAGTGGCACACCTCATCGGCCGGCGGCGCGCGTGGGGCGGTGATGCTGGGTGAGGAGATGATCGACGAGGCCAGTCGCAAGATGGCACTCGTCGTGGCGACCAAGGGCCGGGCCGCCGGGATGGTGCGGATGGCGGCGACGTTCTCACCGCCGGTCTAGCGGCCGGCCCTCAATTCCAGGCGTAGGTCATCCAGACGATGCTGATCACCAGCGAGGCCACCCCGATGGCGATACCGGCTACGGCCAGTCCGAAACCGCCCTCCCGGGAGCGCTTGATCTGGTTCAGTGCGAACGCGCCCAGCACGATGCCGATGATCGAACCGATGCCGCACAGCAGACCCACCACCGAGGCCACGATCGAACCGATCGCCAGTTTGTTGGTGCCTCGTGGCGGCGGCGGGTATCCCGGGGGGTAGGCGTACCCGCCCTGATACGGCACCCCGTATTCCGGTGGCGGTGGGTACCCGGCCGGCGGGGGCGGGTAGCCGCTGTACTGGGGGTCGTAGCCTCCGGGCGGCGGGTAGCCCGGGGCCGGCGGAAAGTTCGGAGCGGGCGGACCCGGCGGGAAACCACCGGGGGGCGGTGCCGGCGGTAGGTCGTAGCCGTAGGCGGGGGAGTGCTCGATCGGCGGGGCCTCGTGACCCTCCGACGGTGGCTGCTGCCCCTCGTTATGCGGCTTTTCCCCGGGGGTACCGCTGGCAGCTGTCATGCTGATCAACCTAGCCTAAGTAGTACCGGTACGCCGGTGGCTTGTCTCGATGACGAAGCCGGTCAACAGAGCTGATGAGCAGAGGGGAATATCGCCACCATGACCAGTCCATTTCCGCCCGCGCGAAACCCGGGTGGGGTTCCCGGCGGTCCCGCGGGTTCGGCGCGCCGGGGCGCGATGGGGCTGCCGACGCCACCGACAGGCTGGCCGGTCGGTTCCTACCCCACCTATGCCGAGGCCCAGAAGGCCGTCGACTATCTGTCCGACAACCAGTTTCCGGTGCAGCAGGTCACCATCGTCGGCGTCGACCTGATGCAGGTGGAACGGGTCACCGGACGGCTCAACTGGCCGAAGGTGCTCGGCGGCGGCATGCTCACCGGTGCCTGGCTGGGGGTGTTCATCGGCCTGGTCCTGGGATTCTTCAGCCCCAATCCGGCGCACTCCCTGCTCGTCGGCGTGATCGCCGGCGTCGTCTTCGGTCTGATCACCTCGTCGATTCCGTACG
Organism: Actinomycetes bacterium; assembly: GCA_022600695.1. Lineage (GTDB taxonomy): Bacteria > Actinomycetota > Actinomycetes > Mycobacteriales > Mycobacteriaceae > Mycobacterium. Next base: position 2,473 of record JAHZJY010000111.1, read on the forward strand.
CGATGTCCAAGGGCACCAGGGATTTCAGTTCGACCATGCAGTTGGTGGCCGGTCGGTACGACGTGTTGTGCGACCCGCAGAACGCCGAACGCGCCCGGGACATGCTGTCGCGCTTGACGCTGTAGCGCACGCACCTGCCGCACCTCTGCACGAGCAGACGCAAACTCGCGCGTTTCGGCCACGTTTCGTGCGACTTTGCGTCTGTTCGCGAGGGGTGTCCGGCGGCGGGTTAAGGTACGCCCGTGGTGGTAGCGGCGCGGGCACGTCGGGTCGGCGCGGTGGTTGTGGCCGCGGTGACCGCCGCATCGGTGGTCTCGGCGTGCGGGACCGGTGTCGATGACGGGGTGGTGAGTTTCTACACCCCGGCGAGTGAGACGGCGACCTTCACCGCGGTGGCCACGCGCTGTAACGAGCAATTGGGCGGGAAGTTCCGAATCCAGCAGTTCAGCTTGCCCAAGGGGGCCGACGACCAGCGGCTGCAACTGGCGCGGCGGATCACCGGCAACGACCGCACACTCGACGTCATGGCCCTCGATGTGGTGTGGACCGCGGAGTTCGCCGAAGCGGGCTGGGCGCTGCCGCTGTCCGACGACCCGGCTGGCCTGGCCGAGGCTGACGCCACCGCCGATACGCTGCCCGGTCCGGTCGAGACGGCCCGCTGGCAGGGCGCGTTGTTCGCCGCCCCGGTAACGACCAACACCCAGATGCTCTGGTACCGACCCGATCTGGTGTCGCCGCCGCCCCCCACCTGGGATCAGATGCTGGCCGACGCCGCCCGGCTGTACGCCGAGGGCGGCCCGAGCTGGATCGCGGTCCAGGCCAAGCAGTACGAGGGATTGGTGGTCTGGTTCAACACTCTCCTGGAAAGCGCCGGCGGCCGGGTGCTGTCCGAGGATGGCAAGACCGTGACCCTCGTCGACACCCCCGAACATCGCGCCGCCACGGTCAAGGCGCTGGAGATCATCAAGGCCGTCGCCACCGCGCCGGGTGCGGACCCGTCGGTCACCCAGACCGATGAGGGCACCGCCCGGCTGGCACTCGAGCAGGGCAATGCCGCACTGGAAGTCAACTGGCCGTTCGTATTCGCCTCCATGCTGGAGAATTCGGTCAAGGGCGGTGTGCCCTTCCTGCCGCTGGACGAGATGCCGGAACTGACCGGCAGCATCAACGACGCGGGAACCTTCTCACCTTCCGACGAGCAGTTTCAGACAGCGTTCGACGCCAGTCGCCGGGTCTTCGCCTTCGCCCCCTATCCCGGGGTGATCCCGGGACAGCAGGCGCGGGTCACCCTGGGAGGGCTCAATCTCGCGGTGGCCTCGACCACCCGCAAACGTGCCGAGGCATTCGAGGCGGTGCGCTGTATCCGCAGCGAGAGCAACCAGCGCTACACCTCGATCGAGGGTGGCCTTCCCGCGGTGCGCGCCTCGCTCTACGACGATCCGGCGTTCCAGAAGAAGTACCCGCAGTACGCGATCATCCGGGAGCAGTTGACCACCGCCGCGGTGCGTCCGGCGACGCCGAACTACCAGGCCATGTCCATGCGCATGTCGGCCACCCTGGCGCCGATCACCGCGATAGACCCGGAACGCACCGCCGACGAGTTGGCCGTCCAGGTGCAGAAGGCCATCGACGGTAAGGGGCTGATCCCGTGACGGCGCCGTCGCTCGCGCGGCCGACCGTCGGACCTGGCGGTGATGACCGTCGGTCGCAGCGTCGGCTGGCCTACTGGTTGATCGCCCCCGCCGTCGTGCTCATGCTGGCCGTCACCGGCTATCCCATCATCTACGCCTTCTGGCTCAGCCTGCACCGCTACAACCTGGCCAGCCCGGCCGACACGGCGTTCATCGGACTCGCCAATTACCAGACCATCCTCACCGACCAGTACTGGTGGACGGCGTTCTTCGTCACCCTGGCGATCACGGTCATCTCGGTAGCGATCGAATTCGTTCTCGGGCTGGCGCTGGCGCTGGTCATGCATCGCACCATCTTCGCCAGGGGAGTGGTGCGCACCGCGGTCCTGATCCCGTACGGAATCGTCACGGTCGCCGCCTCCTACAGCTGGTACTACGCCTGGACGCCGGGCACCGGCTACCTGGCCAACCTGCTGCCGGACGGCAGTGCCCCGCTGACCCAACAGATTCCGTCGCTGGCCGTGATCATCGGAGCAGAGGTGTGGAAGACCACACCGTTCATGGCACTGCTACTGCTGGCCGGCCTGGCCCTGGTACCCAATGATCTGCTCAAGGCCGCCGAGGTGGACGGTGCCGGGGCCTGGACCCGGCTGATCCGGGTGACCCTGCCGCTGCTCAAACCGGCCATCCTGGTGGCGTTGCTGTTCCGCACCCTCGATGCGTTCCGGATCTTCGACAATATTTATGTGCTGACCGGTGGGTCCAATGACACCGCGTCGGTGTCGATCCTGGGTTATCACAACCTGTTCAAGGCGTTCAATCTCGGACTGGGCTCGGCCATCAGTGTGCTGGTGTTCGCTTCGGTGGCTGTGATCGCGTTCGTCTACATCAAGCTGTTCGGGGCCGCCGCCCCCGGATCCGATCGCGAGGAGCGCTGAGGTGACCCGCCGTGCCGTCGGCTGGACCGTCGTCAACATCCTGGTGCTCGTCTACGCACTGCTGCCGGTGCTGTGGATCCTGAGCCTGTCCCTCAAGCCGACTTCAACGGTGAAGGACGGCAAGCTGATTCCGGCGGAGATCACCCTCGACAACTACCGGGGTATTTTCACCGGTGACGTGTTCTCCTCGGCGCTGATCAACTCGATCGGCATCGGCCTGATCACCACGGTGATCGCGGTGGTGATCGGCGGCATGGCCGCCTACGCTGTTGCCCGGTTGGATTTCGCCGGCAAGAGACTGCTGATCGGCACCGCCCTGCTGATCGCGATGTTCCCGCAGATCTCCCTGGTGACACCGCTGTTCAACATCGAGCGCCGGATCGGGTTATTCGACACCTGGCCCGGGTTGATCATCCCCTACATCACCTTCGCGCTGCCGCTGGCCATCTACACCCTCTCGGCGTTCTTCCGGGAGATCCCCTGGGACCTGGAGAAGGCCGCCAAGATGGACGGCGCCACGCCGGGGCAGGCGTTCCGCCGGGTGATCGCACCGCTGGCCGCGCCGGGGATCGTGACCGCCGCCGTCCTGGTGTTCATCTTCGCCTGGAACGACCTGCTGCTCGCGCTGTCGCTGACCGCGACGAAGGCGGCGATCACCGCGCCGGTGGCGATCGCGAACTTCACCGGCAGTTCGCAATTCGAGGAGCCGACCGGCTCGATCGCGGCCGGGGCGATGGTGATCACCATCCCGATCATCGTGTTCGTTCTCATCTTCCAACGACGGATCGTCGCCGGGTTGACCTCCGGCGCGGTGAAGGGGTAGCGGTTTTTCCGATGGCCGAAATCGTTCTGGACCACATCAGCAAGCGCTACCCCGACGGCGCCACACCGGTGAAGGATCTGAGCCTCACCATCGGCGACGGCGAGTTCGTCATCCTGGTCGGCCCGTCCGGCTGCGGAAAGTCCACCACGTTGAACATGATCGCCGGGCTCGAGGAGATCAGCTCCGGCGAACTGCGCATCGGTGGTCAGCGGGTCAACGACAAGGCTCCCCGCGATCGCGATATCGCCATGGTGTTTCAGTCCTATGCGCTGTACCCGCACATGACGGTGCGGCAGAACATCGCCTTCCCGCTGACCCTGGCCAAGCTCAGCCGACCGGAGATCGAGTCGAAGGTGGCCGAGACCGTGAAGATCCTCGACCTGACCGACCTGCTGGACCGCAAGCCCTCGCAACTGTCCGGCGGTCAGCGCCAGCGGGTGGCGATGGGCCGGGCGATCGTGCGCAAGCCCAAGGCCTTCCTGATGGATGAGCCGCTGAGCAACCTCGACGCCAAACTGCGGGTGCAGATGCGCGGCGAGATCGCGCGACTGCAGAACCGCCTGGGCACCACCACCGTCTACGTCACCCACGACCAGACCGAGGCGATGACCCTCGGCGATCGGGTCGTGGTGCTGCGGGCGGGTGAAGCCCAGCAGATCGGCACCCCCGACGAGTTGTACAACCATCCGGTCAACCTGTTCGTCGCCGGGTTCATCGGATCTCCGGCGATGAACTTCTTTCCCGCCGCCACGGCCGATGCCGGGCTGCGCATGCCGTTCGGGACGGTGACCCTCGGTGACACCGCGCGAAACGCGTTGGCCCGCCACGCCCGGCCCGCCAACGTCATCGTCGGGGTGCGGCCGGAGAATTTCGAGGACGCCACCCTGATCGACGCCCATGAGCGGGCCCGTTCGCTGACCTTCGGGGTCCGGGCTGATCTGGTCGAGTCGCTCGGCGCCGACAAGTACGTGTACTTCTCCACCGGCGGGGCAGGGGCCCGGTCGGCTCAGCTGGCCGAGCTCGCCGCCGAGTCCGGCGCCGGCGAGAACCGTTATGTGGCAAGGGTGTCCGCGGAGTCGTCGGCGGTGACCGGTCAGACCGTCGAACTGGCGCTGGACACCACCAGACTGCATGTGTTCGACGGTGACACCGGAGTGAAC
>JAHZJY010000112.1 GCA_022600695.1 Actinomycetes bacterium
GCGCAAGCGCTCATCGTGCTGGTCCGTTCTTCGCGCAAGCGCTCATCACCGGGCCGGGCCGCCGTGCGGCGCGATCCATATGCCTTCGACATCGTCGTCCTCCAGCAGACGCACCTTCACGTTCTCGCTGCGTGAGGTGGGCACGTTCTTGCCCACGTAGTCGGCCCGCAGCGGCAGCTCGCGATGACCGCGGTCGACGAGTACCGCCAACTGCACCGCTTTCGGCCGGCCGATATCGCGGAGCGCGTCCAGCGCGGAGCGAACCGAGCGCCCGGTGTAGAGCACGTCGTCAACCAGAATCACCAGCGTGTCGTCGATACCGCCGGCTGGAATCGAGGTCTCCTCCAGCGCACGAGGAGGCTTGAAGTCGAGGTCGTCGCGGTACAGCGTGATGTCCAGACCGCCCCGCGCGACAGCGACACCGGAGAACTCGTTGATCTTCGCGGCCAACCGGTCGGCCACCGTGACACCGCGGGTGGGGATGCCGAGCAGGACCACCCGGGGAGACGCCCCGCCGTCGAGGGCGGTCTTCTCGATGATCTGATGGGCCATGCGGGAAATGGTCCGACCGACATCCGCGGGGGACATCAGTTCCCGGTCAGTGGTGCCCGCCAAGAGCCCAGACCTCCTTCTCCGCCTCGCGGGACGGAACGTTAAAGGATGTCGATTGCCGGTGAGCGTAGCACCCCGGCCTGATGGCGCGGATGGCACGCGGGGCCCTGTCGTAGACTCTCGGCGGTGAATCTCGCGGACAATAGAACCTCGATCACCGAGGCTGTCGAGTCCGGTCTGCTGGCCGGTGCCGTGACCATGGTCTGGCATCGCGGGAAAGTGCTGCAGGTCAACGAGATCGGCCATGCCGATGTCGAGGCGAGGCAACCGATGCAGCGCGACACCATCTTCCGGGTCGCCTCGATGACCAAACCGATCACGATAGCGGCTGCGATGGCTCTCATCGAGGACGGCGAGTTCGCATTGTCCGACCCGATCAGCCGATGGCTGCCCGAGATGGCCGACATGCGGGTACTGGTCGATCCCACCGGCCCGCTGGACAGCACGGTGCCGGCACAGCGGCCGATCACCGTCGAAGACCTGATGACCCACCGCGGCGGTCTCGCCTACGCCTTCTCGGTCAGCGGTCCGATCAGTCGCGCCTACGCCGGGGTCTCACTTCGCCAGGATCAGGACCATTGGCTCGCGGACGTGGCCGGACTGCCACTGGTCCACCAGCCCGGTGAACGGATCACCTACAGCCAGTCCACCGAGGTACTCGGTATCGCCCTGTCCCGAATCACCGGTAAGCCGCTGCATACCGTGCTCAGCGAGCGGATCCTGGAGCCACTCGGCATGGCCGATACCGGCTTCTTCATCTCCCCCGGGAAGCGTGCCCGTGCGGCGACGATGTACCGGCTCGACCCGCAGACCGGTCTGCACCATGATGCGATGGGGCCGATACCGGTGAAGGAACCCAGGTTCTGCCAGGGCGGCGCCGGCCTGGTCTCCACCGCCGACGACTATCTGCGGTTCGCCCGGATGCTGCTCGGCGACGGCGAGGTCGATGGGATACGGGTGCTCACCACGGAATCGGCACGACTGATGCGCACCGACCGGCTCACCGAGGAGCAGAAGCGACACCCGTTCCTGGGCGCACCGTTCTGGCTGGGACGCGGGTTCGGGCTGAACCTCTCGGTGGTCACCGACCCGTCGAAGTCGGGTCAGCTGTTCGGCCCCGGCGGGCTCGGCACGTTCAGCTGGCCGGGCGCATACGGAACCTGGTGGCAGGCCGACCCGGCAAACGACTTGATCATGATCTACCTGATCCAGAACTACCCGGACTTCACGTCGGCGGCCGCCGTCGTCTCGGGCAACACATCGCTGGCCCGGCTGCAGTCCGCACAGCCGAAGTTCGTCCGCCGGACCTACGCCGCGCTGGGATCCTGATCAGTCCGGGCGCACCGCGGTGATGCACCACGACGCGGCCGGCAGCTCGTAGCCGTCGGCGCCGCGGTGATGTTCGAGGGCCGCGACCACCCCGGCGATGACATCCTGACGGCGGCTCTCGTCAGCCGCCAGGAACGCCCCGCCCAGCGGCCCGGCGCTCAGTACCCGCTCGGCCGCCGCAACACCGTCGGCCTCGAAGATGAACGGTGCTTCGACAGAGCTGATCTCGACGTCGGCGAATCCCGCTCCGATCAGCATTGCGGCCGTGGCCTCCGGATCGGCCAGCGAGAACGGTCCCGGGGCGCCCGGTCCGGGCAGCGGCGGACGCTCAATGCCCAGGATTTGCGTCGCCGTCGCCGTCGTCAGCATCATCCACGGGTTGCGGTCGAGGTGCTGCCACACCGAGCCGGCCAGCCGCCCACCCGGGCGTAGCGCGCGGAAAATGTTCGCGAAGGCCGCCTGCGGCTGGGAAAAGAACATCAGCCCGAAGCGGGAATGGGCGGCGTCGAAGGGTTCCCCGACACCGGCGATGGCAATCAGGTCGGCGGTGGCCACATCGGCCGCCACGGCCACGCCGTGCGTGTTCGCCGCCGACAAACGCCGCTGCGTGGCCTCCGCCATGTCCGGCACCACGTCAACCGCCGCCACCCAGCCCTCCGGACCCGCCTCGGCGCCCAGAGCTACCGCGGACAGACCGGGGCCGCAACCGAGGTCGAGGACCCGCTCACCGGGACGTACGGCCAAGGCCAGGCGCGCGGCGGTGCCGTGCCGGCCCATCGAGGCATCCAAGGCTTCAGCCTGCCCGTCCCAGACTTCGGCCAGCGTCGCGAAATGCTCCCCGCCATCCATGGGATCGAGGTTACGGTCCGATTCGGGCGTCGCCACGACATCTGTTGCCGGGACAACATTTCCGGCCGCCGCTGCCGCTCGCACCGCGTCGGCGCCCGCGCGAATCTGCGGCGTCACCAGCATCACCTGACCGAGGACACCGTTGACGAACCCCGGCGAATCGTCGGTGGACAGTTCCTTGGCAAGTTGTACCGCCTCGTCGACGGCAACCGGCCCGGGCACATCCTCGGCGTGCAGCAACTCCCAGGTAGCGACTCGAAGGATGGCGCGATCAACGGCGGGCATCCGCTCCAACGTCCAGCCCTGTAGGTGCGAACTGATCAGGTCATCGATGTGGGCGATATGTTCCGCGACCCCTCGGGCGACGGTCACGGTGTAGGAATTCAGCCCCGAGACATCCGGATTGGCCTCCGCCAGGGCCGCCCGCGATGCGGCGATCTCGGCGGCTGAGAGACCACGCGCCTCAGCCTCGAACAGCAGGTCAACAGCGCGTTTACGAGCCTGGTGGCGACCTACCTTACGTTCAGCCACGGTTGGGTGCGTCAGGCATTGACTCGACCCCAATGCCGTCAGGCATTGACTCGACCCAAGTAGCTGCCGTCACGGGAGTCGACCTTCAGCTTGTCGCCGGTGTTGATGAACAGCGGCACCTGGATCTCCGCGCCGGTTTCCAGGGTCGCC
>JAHZJY010000113.1 GCA_022600695.1 Actinomycetes bacterium
GCGATCGGCCGGCCGGTCTCCGGGTCGTTCATGATCATCACGCCGTAGATATAGGGCAGCCCCTTGGCATTGTTCTGCTCGTAGCCGGCCACCCACTTCAAGCCGATCTTGTCCGATCCCCCCAGATAGGCCGGCATCGCATGGATGAAGGCGTCATCACCGCGCGAGCTGACCTTGGGCTTGGGCGGGTTCTGCACCAGCCCCCGGGCTTTCTGCCGAAACGCATCCTCGAGAACGTCGATGATCTCGGCCCAGGTCAGCCCGAGGCTGTCCAGGTCGGCCCGGTTGAGGACCAGCATCTGGTTATCGCTCACCTGCGCACCATAACCGTGCGCAGCCGCCGATCGGCAGTATCGTCATCACATGGACATCGACGCCCGCCTGGACCGTTTCTCCGTTCCCGTGCTCGGCATCTTCCGGATCGTCATCGGCCTGCTGTTCGCCCTGCACGGCACCGCCAAGCTGTTCGGCTGGCCGGCCGGCAAGTCCGGGGCGGTGCCGTTCGGAACCTGGCCGTTCTGGTGGGCCGGTCTGATCGAACTCGTCGTCGGCCTGCTGGTGGCGCTCGGCCTGTTCACCCGGGTCGCCGCACTACTGGGCTCCGGGACCATGGCGTTCGCCTACTTCACCGAGCATCAGCCCGAGGGGTTCCTGCCGATCCAGAACGGCGGGGAACTCTCGGTCCTCTACTGCTTCGCGTTCCTGCTGATCGCCTTCGCCGGCGCCGGGGCCTTTGCGGTGCGGGACCGGCCGGCGTCGGCCGCGAACACCTAGCGGCGAATCCCAGCGGCGAATCCCGGCGTCGAATCCCAGCGTCGAATCTCAGCGGCAGCAGTCCGGGTCGATGACCGCGCACAGTGCCGCGACCGCCGCGTGATGGGGCCGGTGGTAGACGCTCATCCCGCGCCGGGCCGACTCCACCAGACCCGCGTTGCGCAGCTGGGTCAGATGATGGCTGACGGTGGACTCGCTGATCCCGACCGCCGCGGCCAACTCCCCACTGTTCTGTTCGCCGGACGGCGAGGAGAACAGCAGCGACATGATCTTGACCCGGACCGGATCGGCGAGCGCCTTGAGGCGCAGTGCCACCTCCAGAGCGACATCATCGTCCATCGGCCCGGCCGCCATTGGCGCACAGCAGACCGGCGCCGTGATGTCGATGACGGGCAAGGCTTTGGGCATGGCGCCATCCTGCCAGATTTATTGACATATATCCAAAAGGTGGCATGGTGGTGATAGTCGGTTAATTCGATATATATCGCGGTAACGCATACCCCGCCGGATCTGAGGAGGTCCCCATGTCCCGTATCCAACTCGCCCTCAACGTCGATGACATCGATCAGGCAATAACGTTCTACTCCAAGCTGTTCGGTGTCGCACCGGCCAAGGTGAAGCCCGGTTACGCAAACTTCGCCATCACCGAACCGGCCCTGAAGCTGGTGCTGCTGGAGAACCCCGGCGAGGGCGGCACGCTCAACCACCTCGGGGTCGAGGTGGACGCCAGCGAGCAGGTGCACGCCGAGATCGCCCGCCTCACCGGGGAGGGGCTGTTCACCGAGGAGGAGATCGGGACCACGTGCTGCTTCGCCCTGCAGGACAAGGTGTGGGTGAGCGGGCCGGGCGGGGAGCGGTGGGAGGTCTACGCCAAGCTGGCCGATTCCGAGACGTACTACGAGGCCCCGGCCGCCCCGCCCGCCGACACGTGCTGCGCAACCGAGCAGTCGGCGCAGTGAAACCGTCCCGCGAGCGTGCGTGTCGGCCCACCGACACTCCGTCCGTGCGTGCCGTGTGCGCACCCTCGGGTACCGGACCCTCCGACGGCGGAATCGGCCGCCGCACCGCGACGAAAGCGACTACCCGATGACCGACAATAATCCAGTGCATCCCCCGGTGACCCGTCGCCGGTTTCTGGCCGGTAGCCTCGCCGCGGGCGCCGGCGCCGCGCTGGCGGCATGCGGCGGCCCCACCGACTCCTCAGCTGTCCTAACCACCCAACCGACCGCGACCAACCCGGCGCTGGCGGACGCGATCGAGGCAGCCGAGGCTCTCCGGCCGCACACCGGGCGCACCGTGGCCGCGACCCTGACACCCCGACCGGTCACCGTCGATCTCGGCGGGAAGGTCGTCAAGACTTTGGGCTACACCGACGCCGTCCCGGGACCATTGATCCGCGCCAACGTCGGCGACGAGGTGCAGGTCACCCTGACCAATCAACTGGGGAAGCCGACCTCCCTGCACTGGCATGGCATCGCCCTGCGCAACGATATGGACGGTGTCGAACCGGCAACGCCCAACGTGGAGGATGGCCAGAGCTTCACCTACCGGTTCTCGGTGCCTGATGCGGGCACCTACTGGGCGCATCCACATGTCGGCGTCGAACTCGACACCGGGCTGTACCTGCCGCTCCTTATCGACGACCCCACCGCACCGGCCGACTATGACGCCGAGTGGATCATCGTGATGGACGATTGGACGTCCGGCGTCGGCAAATCCCCCGAGCAGATCCTTGCCGACCTGGAAAGCGGCGGCATGGGCGCCATGGGCGAGGCCGGCGGCCCGGCGGGAAGCGCACTGCTCGGCGGTGACCCGGGGGATGTGGTCTACCCCTACTACCTCATCAACGGCCGGATTCCGGACGCCCCGAGCACCTTTGCGGCCAAGCCCGGCCAGCGGATCCGGCTGCGGCTGATCAATGCCGGCGCCGATACGGCGTTTCGGGTGGCACTGACCGGGCACCGGATGACGGTGACCCACACCGACGGGTTCCCGGTCTTGCCGACCGAGGTAGACGCCCTGCTGTTGGGTATGGGCGAACGCTACGACGCCATCGTCACCGCCGGTGACGGCGTCTTCCCCCTGGTCGCACTCGCTGAGGGCAAGGACGCCCGGGCTCGGGCGCTGTTGTCCACCGGCTCCGCCGGCACACCACCCTCGGATTTCACACCATCCGAACTCGACGGGCGCGTCGGCACCGTCGACATGTTCACGGCGACACCCGAGGCGCAGCTGAAGTTCACCGGGGCCGACTCCGAACTACAGGCCGATCTGACTTTTGATGAGACCGGCTACGTGTGGGGAATCAACGGCCCCTACCCCAACAACGAGCCGTTCACCATCGAACAGGGTCAGCAGTCGTTGCTGACCTTCGTCAACAAGACGCGGATGTGGCACCCGATGCATCTGCACGGCCATACCTTCGCGGTGGTCACACCCAACGGGACACTCGGCGCGCGAAAGGACACCCTGATCGTGCTGCCCGGCCAGTCGACGACGATCGCGATCCTCGCCGACAATCCCGGATACTGGCCGCTGCACTGCCACAACGCCTA
>JAHZJY010000003.1 GCA_022600695.1 Actinomycetes bacterium
CAGGTTTCGCGCCGTCCGGCATAGGGCGGCGTCCCGAGCAGCGTGTCGTAGACCGCCGGGTAGTCCCCGCTGCTGCGGCGGCGGGAGCCCCGCGTGACCAGGCTCATCGACTCCAGGGTCAGACCGAGGCTTTGATGCATCACCGCCGCCAGTTCGGTGAGGTCAAGCGTGTTGGCTGTCTTCGCGTTATTCGATCCGGTGAAATACGTTGGCTGGTAGGGCTTTCCCAGGATCTGGAGGCACGCGACCGCGACGCCGTCCTGATATCGGACGCCTCCTCCGGATCGGTCGTTGGCTACTGTCGACAGCATCGCCAGGTCGGTCGGCCGGTTCCGACGGCAGAAGAGATCCACCCAGGACCACAGTGGCTGCCGCCACCAGGGAACCACCAGAACCGCCAACCCGAGAGCCAGTCCGATACCGCTACCGGCAACGCCGCCCAGGCTCCAGCCAACGGCTCCGCACGCCAGGACGGCAACGATGACGGTGAGCCGACCGCCCTGTCTCATCGGGCCCTCCGGGCCCTCGCGACGATCGCGGCGAGGGTGAGACCGCCGACCACCAAACCGGCGAAGGCCAGCGCGAAGGTGCGGGCTCGGCGATCCGCGGGTGGTGGTGGCGGTGGTGGCGTCACAAGTCGTGATTCGGCGCCCGGTGCCGATCGGTCGCCCGCCGCGACGTTGAACGTCAGCGCGGCCACCGGATCGACGACGCCGTAGCCCACCTGGTTGTCCACCCCACGGGGTGGATTGTGGGATGTCTGCAGAATCCGGTTGATGACCTGGCGCGCGGTCAGTTGCGGAAATTTCGCCCGCACCAGAGCCGCGATCCCGCTGACATACGCGGCGGAGAAACTGGTGCCCCAGAACGGGGTATCGCGCTCACCCGGCCGCGCCGGCGGGTAGGCGTTGACCGGTGCCGCTTCCTGCGGGGAAAGACCCATGATGCCTACGCCGGGCGCGGCCGCTCCGATCCACGGCCCGGCCAGGCTTCTGGCGACCGGCGCACCGGTGTTATCGACAGCGCCGACCGACAGAACGTAGTCGGAGAACCACGACGGGGACGACACTGTTTTGACGTTCCGCCAGTCCCGCGGGTCATCCGGATCGAGGGGATTGAAGGCCGGGTTCTGCGAACAGCCTTCCTCACCCTCGTTTCCGGCCGCCGCCACGATCACCGCGTCTTTCACCGTGGCGGCATACCAGACTGCCGCACCGATCGCGCGCTGATCGAGTGGGTCCGCCGCCGAAACGCAGGCGGTGACGCTGACGTTGATGACCTGTGCGCCCTGATTCGCCGCGTGCACGATCGCCCGCGAGAGCGTGGTGACGGTGCCCGCCTTCTTTCGGGCGTCGATATCACCGGGAAGCGGATACTGCGGCTCGTAGGCTCGCGAGGACTGGCGGATCGAGATCACCGTCGCATGTGGTGCCACGCCGGCGACTCCGTCCGCCCCGCCCACAGTGTCCGGCGGATCCCCGGCGGTCTCCGGTCGCCTGCGGTCCGGACCGGTCCGCGGCCCGGAGTCGATCGGCGGTGGGGTTCCGCTGGTTACCGGAGGTCCACCCGCCGGCGGCGGGAAAGCCGGCCTCGGCGGCATCGGAGCGGGCATCGGTGTCCCCTCAGGGGCGGCCGCGATCACCGACGCGACGATGGTGCCGTGGGTATCGCAATCCGTGAGACCGTCACCACCCATGATGTAGTCCCCGCCGGGGACCACCGGCAGTCGACGGCTCGGGGTGACCCCGGTGTCGATGACCGCGACGGACACCCCGTTTCCGGTCGAGTGCTGCCAGGCCCTCGCGACGTTCAACATGGCGAAACCCGGCGCCGGCAGTTCGACGTCGGGCTCGGCGGCAGCGATTGCGCGAGCGCAGGTATTGCTCTGGCGCATGGGCTGTTCCGGTCCCGGCACAGCATCCGGTGGCACCAGGGCGGGATCGATCTTGGGGGGCTCGATCGCGAAGGCGTCCGGCGGGTTCGATAGGGCGCCCGTGAGCAGCACCACCATCGTTACGGCGACCACCCGGTTACCGGTAAACCTCATCGCATCCGCACCCAGGTGAACAGACCCCCGATCCAGGCCGCCAGCGGCAGTGCCAGCACGATCGCGGCCAACTCGAGCCACTCGGCGGCCATCCGCGCAAGCGGGGTGAACCGTGTGACCGGCACCAGCAGCCCTGCGGCCAGACCCGCCCCGGCGAACGCCACCAGAACCAGGGCGCCCCACAGCAGTGGTCCCGCTGGGTGTTCGGCGGAGCGCACCACGAAGTGCAGGACGTAGCGCGCCACCCCGGCGCAAACGGCGGCCGCGGCACCGCAGACCAGAGCGATGGCTTGTCGCCGGTCGGCAAAGGCCCGGCCCCGGCTGATGAAGATGAGGACGAACAACGCCGCCAGAACCACCGCGGCGTTGCCGCGGGGCTGTTCCGGCATCAGTGTCGCCCACACCGCAACCGGAAGGCACAGCGCGGCACCCGCGCAGATACCGGTGAGAACACCGTTGGCGCGTGCGGCCGCGGCTGCGACAGCGGCACCCGACGGGGTGGTGTCCGGGCTCGGCTCCGCACCCGCATCGTCATCCACCGGCGCCACCGCGTCCACCGGCATACCGTCATCGCGCCGGAACAGGTCGCGACCGGTGATCGAACCGAAGTGCGGGGGCCGCAACCGTGCGGTCCACAGCGCGATCGTCGGAGCGACCGTGATCAGTATCAGCAGACCTATCAGACCGCACATTCCGAGACGCTGCGCCGGAATCTGCTGCCACATCCGCGCCGCCGCGACCGATCCCCCGATGGCGCAGAGCGTCACAACCGTCGCCGTGATGGCGACCTGTCGCCCGGTAATTGCGGCGAGTCCGACGGTGAGGACGGCTATCGCCACTACGGTGATGAACGCGTGCGGACTGCCGACCGGACCAGGTGCCGCCGCCGCGAGACCGATTGCCAGCGAGGGGATGGCGGGCCAGGCCAGACCGACTGACAACTCCGGCCGGTTCGGCCACCACTGCCACACCACGCCGGCCCCGACGGCCAGCAATGTCCCGGTGACCGATACCGCGATCGATATCGTCCACGCGTCGGCGCGAAGACGAGTGAACACGGTGAGCCCCACTGTCGTCAGTGCGATCATTCCGACGATCGCCACCGCCGTGCGGACCGCAGTCTCCGCCGTGACGGGTGCGAACAATCGCTGACCGACACGTGCCAGGGCCGTCGACAGCGACTCGTATTGGGGTTCGAATGATTCCCCCTGCTGAGCCGGAACCAGCACCAGGGTCGCACCGTCTTCGACGCCGAGTTCGTCGAGGGTTCGGGTGATATCGAGGCGGGTTCCGTTCACTCGATGGAGCTCGTAGGCCGACCCCGAATCGAGTGCCTTCACACCGCGGCGCTTCAGATCCTCGCTGAGCAACTCGACGATATTGTCGATGAATACTTCGATCGGGACCGATGCCGGATACACCTGTGACACAAGGTGTTCACCGCAGACGACGGCCACCGCACAACGCGCCGGGAACGCAACCTTGGCCATCACCGCGGCCTGTCAGCGTCCGGTACGTACTTGTCGGCAAGTGCGGCGGTGATCTCGAAAAGTCGGAGTCGCACCTTGCTGCGCAACTCGTTGCGGGTGTCGATGATCCCGCCCTTGGCGAGGTGCGGGTCATAGGGCATGTATTCGACGCTGGCCCCGGTCTGACTGAAACGTTCCGTCAGGTATCGCGCCGTATCGCGGTCGTATGTGTTCCTGCTGTCGTTAAGGATCACCATGCTGCGCGATACCAACTCATGGTGGCCCATCGAACGGAGCAGGTCGATCGCCCGGGTGACCGGTAATGAGGTGTCGGCGGTCAGACCGGAGATGAAGACGATCGTGTCAGCCGAATCCAGGACCGCTTTCATGACCGGATGTTCCAGGTCGTCGGATGTATCGACGAGGATGACGCTGTGGGTTCGGCGTACCCGCGACAGCACACCGCTGAACATCGCCGGAACCAGCGGGCGCGGTTGATCGGAACTGCGGTTACCGGCCAGAACATCGAGACCGATCGTGTTCTGCCCCAGATGCTCCCGGATATCGGCATAGCCCTGGACATCGGTGTCGTTGAGTACCGCGGCGTAGTCACCGGGGGGAGCCTCATCGATCCGGCCCGACAGGGTGCCGAAACCGGGGACCGCATCGATCGCGACGACATTCTCCGGCCGGCACTCTCGGAAGATGCCCCCGATACATGCCGTCATCGTGGTCTTGCCGACTCCGCCCTTGCCGGACACCAAGGCGACTACATACTGCCTGCGCACATGGCGGCGGATGCGTTCGCGGAGCTCCCGGTAGTGCCGCTCGGCGGGTGACTCACCGGGATTGACCGTCTTGAAGGAGACGGCATGGACCAGCCTGCGCCAGCCGGAGCCCGGCGGAATCTTCCGCGGAGTGACCATGTCCGATATCCGCAGCGTTCCGGAAACGGAATCCGCCGGCTGCCGTTCCGCGGCCCGCGCCGTTTCGTTCCAGGGAGTGGACATGCCTAGACCGCCTTTCGGTGGAAGTACCAGCGGTCCTGTGCCGGTAGGCGGCGCATCATCGTCTGCACGGCTGACGCGACGTTGGTGACTGACCCCGGGCTGACGATCAGCCACGACCTGCCGTCACGCTGGACTCGCTCGGAAAGCAACCTGCCCTGCGGGGTGTCCAGGATCGTCACGGCATCCTGGTCGATATGCGATCGAGCCGGCCGGCCGGCGACCCCGGACTGGACGGCCACCAGCGATGCCCGCGCCGAGCGTTCGGTATCCGCGGCAAGCATGAGCGTGCCCACCTGGTCGGCGTCGAGCCCCCGACCGGCGAGGAAGGCACGCAGGTCCGCTCGGTCCCGCACGGAGACCAGGAGTTCGGTGGCGTCAATGGTCACCGGTTTGACGGGGGCCGGTGTCATCTGACCGCAGAGCCGCGCCATCTCGGCGTGGATCAGCAGTCCCGCTGCCTTCTCGGTCGTAGCCGTACCGGCACCACTGAGCCGGGACAGCATTCCGCACCGCTCCAGGCTCACCCACCACTGTGCGAACCGGGCCAGCAAAATCCGTACCGGTTCGGTCTCCGCCGCGGGCGTCTGCGCATAGAACAGCAGTCCCACCTCGCGGCGGGACAGCACCGTCAACCACTCCAGCACCGTCTGATCGACCTCGCCGCTCGCGCCGATGACGCCGGCGGATCGCAGTTCCTCCGCCACCGGGTGGGCCAGCGCCATCCCGGCGGACTCCACGCTCGGCAGATGCGGGCGCAGACCGACTTCGGGTGCGAGCACCTCGATACCGGACAGCACCTGAAGCACCCAGATGCCGTCAAGAGTTGTCGTCAGCACAGTTGTCCCCCCGCATGTGTCCCCCGTATGTCCCCGGCTGTCGTGTGGCCGCACACTGCGGTGGGGCACACACCCGGGTGCGCCCCACCGCTGACGCCGTCTAGAAGAGGTTGCCCATCATCACGTCGGTCTGGTGCGCGCTGGCATTGACGCTGCTGATCGTCTGCCCGTGCTGGTTCATCGTCTGGATGAGGCCCTGAAGGCCCCGCAACATCTGCATCTGTGACTCGTGGAACGAGGTGGCCGCAGCACCCTGGAAGAAGTCGGCGACCGCATTGGTGCGTTGCATGATGTCGTCATGGATCTCCATGAGTTGGGCCGACCGGGTTCCGACGTCGGAGGCGAAGTCGGCCACGCCGCCGTGGTGATAGGTGATGTTCTCTGACATGAAAGGGTCCTTTCCGGGTCGTGGATCAGGCGTTCGCGGCGAAGCTGGTCAGACTGTGGGCGGAATCGGCTTCGTGCTGTTCCATCAGGGATGCGGCCTGACTCAATCCGTGTGCCAGCCGGGTACCGCCGGTGATCGCCTGTTGCAGGTCTTGGTTGATCTGGACCGCGGTGTTGACAGAGGCGAGTTGGGCCCGGCCGCCCCATACCGCTGAACCGAGACCCTCGTGGCTGCTGAGGTAACCGTTCGCGATCGCCGTGGCCTGCTCAAGAGCCGATTCGATGGCAAGCCTGGTGCTCCGCAGCACCTCCGGTGTGACGACGAGTGTCATGTCTTCTTCCTTGTGGTTGTGGGCGTGTGACAAACCCCGAGTGGGGAGCCACGAGTATTCGATACCGCCGATGCGGGTGTCACTTCACCATCGGCAAACCTGTGGATGAATATCCGCTGGATGAAAACGTTTGCTATCGAGGCGCCCCGATCGGTCCATCAGCGGGCAGTACAACCCTGGCGCGCACGACTTCTTCCTGATCCCCCTGAGATTTGCCCTGCGCCAGCATGCCGGCATGGGCAGGCGGTACCGGCATCGCCGCCGTACCCGTCGCAGTCGGGCCCGGCACCGTGAACTCGCCCGCACCGAGCAGACCGGTTTTCAGCCCGAGCGGCCGCCCACCGCTGTTCTCCGGGGCGAAGCTACTGTTCGGGCGAGTGAAGCTGGTCAGTCCGGCGCCCGGAAGTCCGACACCGCCACCCCCGGCCGCGCCGACCGTGCCCGAACCGGCCCCTCCACCTGAGCCGAAGCCGAGGGCCCCCGGTGCGCCGCCGGCCGCGAGCAGCGGTACCGGCGTACCGGTCTCCAGCGCCGTGACACCGGGGTTGATGCCGAGGGAACCCATCATCGACTGCGGCAGAGCGGCCAGACCCCCGAAGGCCTGCAGGGGTGACTGGAACATCCCGAGCACGGGCTGCATCGCACCGGTGGCCGCCTGGATGGGCTGCAACATCATCGATCCGGCCCGGCCGGCGACCTCGGCAGGACCTGCGACCCCGTCACCGGCCAGCTGGGCAGCCTGCCCGGACTCCTTCAGCGCTTCCCCCGCCACCTGGCCGGCGCTCTGCGCGACGGCGGCCGCCGCCGCCGCGGGTGCGGCGTGCGATGCCGAGGCGGGTGAGATCGGCGGCGGGATCGCCAACGCGGCCGCCAGCGCCGCAAGCGCGGCTCCATAAACCGCTCCCGCGCTCGCGTTGTGCGGCCAGTGTTCCCCGAAGTATTCCGTGTCCAGAGCTACGATCGCCGGGGTCAAAGCTCCCAGGACCAGCGGGTTCAGCGCGACAGCCGCGGACTGCTCAGCGCGGTTGGCCGCCGAGACCTCGGCGGGGATCATCGAGGAGACCGCGGTCTCGTAGGCCGACACGGCGCTCGCCGCGATCGGCGGCTTCTCCTGAGCCCAGCCGGCGAGCAGTTGCAGTGCCGCGTTCAAGCCGGTGACCGCGGCGGTCGAACTCATTCCCCCGACACCTTCGAAGTCCGCTGCCGTCGCCGCGGTGTTGAGCGTCGAGGCCGAGAAGGCCAGCTGATTGCCGACTGCCAGTGCCTGCCAGGCAGCGGCGCTGGCCATCGTCGTCGCGGTGCCGGACGCCCCCGGTCCGACCAATCTCAGGTAGTTGACTTCCGGCGGGGAGCACGGCCAACTGGGATCCGGCATGGTGTCTGAGCCCTACAGTGCCAGCGCCGTGTTGTTGATGACGTCGGTGACGGTGTACGTCGCGGCCGCGATGTTCTGTGCCCCGGCGAACAACTCCCGGTTGGCCACCTGCTCACCTGTTGCACCCACATACGACGCGCCGGCCGCATTCAATGCGGCCGCGAACTGGAGAGAATCCAGGTCGGCGCCCATCGGCAGCGCCCCGGTCAACACCACTGCGGCCGCGGAGGCGGCGGCCGCCAGCCCGCCGCCGATACCCGATTCGGTTGCAGCCGATAGGGCGACATTTGCTGAGTTGACATTGAGAACCATTCCACCCCTCCCCTCGATAGGGCCGTCGACGATCTGCGGCCGAGCCGAGAATAGGTCGCCCTCAAGATAGCTGTCCAATCAGTATTTTTGTTTTCCAGCAAACTCACGGCAAAAGCGCTGCCCGGCATCGTGCGGGCTGTTCACATCTGCCCGCGCTACCCGCACCGACAGCCGAGGCCGGTCCGATGCCACGATCGCGCCAACCGGGCTAGCATCGGAGCAATAGTGTGATTCCTGACACGTCCGGCCCCGAGGAGGTCCCGTTGTCCAAAGCCACCGAACTGGCCGAACTGCACCATCTGATCGGAAATCTGCGGCGGTGCGTGACGTCGCTACAGCACCGGTACGGCGATAGCCCAGCCATGCGCCGGGTCATCATCGACACCGAACGGATGGTCGGTGACCTGGAAATTCTCGAGATGGATGCGGGTGAGCTCGAGTTCGCCGCACACCCGGTGGCGAGCTCCGGGGAGAAGATCCAGGTGCCCGACACCCCCTATGACAGAGAGTTCTGGGCGGGTATCGACGACGAGGGTGTGGGCGGGCACAACCGACGCTGACCCGGCTTCAGTACGGGCCCGTTTTCACAGTAGGGTTCAAAAGCAGTTGACTCGAAGGGGATCACTGCAGATGAGCGCACCCACCGCCGATCGGCGTGCCACCGGCGTCTTCTCGCCGGGCCGGGCCAAGATCCCGCAGAAGACTCTGCGCACCGACAACTGGCTGAAATCCCCGATCCTCACCGATCTCGGGTTCGCGGCGTTCCTCATCTACGCGACGGTCCGCGCGTTCCAGCAGGACCACTTCTTCGTCGAGAAGTACCACTACCTCACCCCGTTCTACTCGCCGTGCATCAGCAAGGGCTGCGGGGAAGCCAGCGAGTTCTGGCCGCAGATTCTGCCCGACGTGTGGTGGCTGCCGTACGCGGCGATGTCCCTGCCGTTCCTGCTGCTCTTCCGG
>JAHZJY010000114.1 GCA_022600695.1 Actinomycetes bacterium
CGCGCCGGGCTGAAACTCCATCGGGAAGGCGAACTCGCGGGGGTCATCCGGGTCGGCGGCCGTGATGGTGATGGTCGCCAGCACGCGGTCAGGATGGACGTCCGACGGTCTGATGTCCGAGGCGGTGACGGTGATCGGCGCAAACCCGTCATCGCGCAACGCTGTCCCGAAGGCGTCCAGGGTTGTGGCGTCGGCCGGTACCGCGCCGCCTACCAGGGACAATTTGTCCGCGCCCGGGATGGCGGTATCGGCCAGCCGATACAGCACATCACTGAGCGCCTCCGGCGCCGGCGGCGGCCCGGGGTCGGCGTTCGGGGCGGCCACCGCCGATACGTCCGCGGCCGGCGCGGCCGCCACCGGCCGGTCGCGATCGTCGCCCGCGCAACCGGAAAGACCGATCGTTGCCGCGATGGTGGCGACGCTGATGGCGGACAATGCGGAACTCAGACTGCGTCGCATCCCGCACCGGCGGCTAGCCGTTGAACATCGCCAGCAGCGCGGAGGCGGAATTCCTGGACAGCTTCCAGCCGTTCTGATCGACGAACGTGATCGGCTGTGTGATCGCCGGCGTATCCGGACCCGAGGCGGTCACGTTCGCGCTCGCGGCACCCGGACCGGCCGGGACGATATCGGCGATCGAAAAGCTCAGCGGCACCTGACCCTTGGACACGGCGTTTCGCATCAGAGCGTCCGCGGTGCGGGCCTCCAGTCGACCGATCCCACCCTCGACGAGGTAAGACTTGCTGGCGAAGGGGACATTGGGGTCGGCAAGCCCGTACAGCACGCTGTTGAGCTGATCGGCCGACGGAATATCGGCAACCGGGTTGAGCGGCAGCGGCTCGCCGAACACCAACGGCTGAACTGCCGGAGCAGCGATGGGAGTGATCGATACCGCCGCCGTCATGGCTGCGGCTGCGCCGCCGGCGATCGCGGCGGACGCGAGGAGCACAGCGAGTTTTTGAATCACGACAGTCCTTTCGATCGGCCCGACTCCTCGAAAAGGTTAACAGTGTCGTAAGGGTGTCGACATTCCCAGAGGGCCCATGATGGTTCAATCGCCGGTACCGTTGGGGAGGCCACCGCACCAGGCTCGGTGTGGGGAAGGAGCCGTTATGACAGGGTCGGACCGTTCTGCAGCCTCCGATGCACGTGACGATGACGCCGCCGAACTGGAGGAGTTGCGCCGTGAGGCGGCTGTCCTGCGCGGACAATTACAGAACGCCGCCGGCGGTCAGCGGTCGCCTCGGGAGGTGCAGCAGCTAGAGGCCCGGATCGATTCCCTGGCGGCCCGCAACGCCAAACTGATGGACACCCTCAAGGAGGCCCGCCAGCAGCTGCTGGCACTGCGCGAGGAGGTGGACCGGCTGGGCCAGCCGCCCAGCGGCTACGGAGTGATGCTGGACGCCCACGACGACGACACCGTGGATGTGTTCACCTCCGGGCGCAAGATGCGACTCACCTGTTCGCCCAATATCGAGGTCGCCGGGCTCAGAAAGGGGCAGACACTCCGCCTCAACGAGGCGCTGACCGTCGTCGAAGCTGGTGTATTCGAGGCGGTCGGTGAGATCAGCACCCTGCGCGAGGTTCTGGCCGACGGTCACCGGGCCCTCGTGGTCGGGCACGCCGACGAGGAACGGATCGTTTGGCTGGCCGAGCCCCTGGTGGCCGCTGAAGCGCTGGCACCCGAGATGGCCGAGGATTCGGATGAGGCCCTCGATGACGATTTGCGGCCGCGCAAACTGCGGCCGGGAGACTCGCTGCTGGTCGACACCAAGGCCGGTTACGCATTCGAGCGCATCCCCAAGGCCGAGGTCGAGGACCTGGTGCTTGAAGAGGTGCCGGATGTGTCCTACGGCGACATCGGCGGCCTGACCCGGCAGATCGAGCAAATCCGCGACGCGGTCGAATTGCCGTTCCTGCACAAAGAGCTCTACCGCGAGTATTCACTGCGACCGCCGAAGGGCGTCCTCCTCTACGGCCCACCCGGTTGCGGGAAGACCCTGATCGCCAAGGCGGTGGCCAATTCGCTGGCCAAGAAAATGGCGGAGGTCCGTGGCGAGGATGCCCGTGAGGCCAAGTCCTACTTCCTCAATATCAAGGGCCCGGAGCTGCTCAACAAGTTCGTCGGTGAGACCGAGCGTCATATCCGCCTGATCTTCCAGCGCGCCCGGGAGAAAGCCTCCGAGGGCACCCCCGTCATCGTGTTCTTCGACGAGATGGACTCCATCTTCCGCACCCGCGGCACCGGGGTGAGCTCGGACGTGGAGACCACCGTCGTGCCCCAGCTGCTCAGTGAGATCGACGGCGTCGAAGGCTTGGAGAATGTCATTGTGATCGGCGCCTCCAACCGCGAAGACATGATCGATCCCGCGATTCTGCGGCCGGGCCGTCTGGATGTGAAAATCAAGATCGAGCGGCCCGACGCCGAATCGGCGCAGGACATCTTCAGCAAATACCTCACCGAAACCCTCCCGGTGAATGCCGACGATCTCGCCGAGTTCGGCGGCGACCGCGGCGCCTGCGTCAAGGCGATGATCGAGAAGGTCGTCGATCGGATGTATGCCGAGATCGACGACAACCGGTTCCTGGAAGTGACCTATGCCAACGGCGACAAAGAGGTCATGTACTTCAAGGACTTCAATTCCGGAGCCATGATTCAGAACGTCGTGGACCGGTCCAAAAAATACGCGATCAAGTCGGTGCTGGAGAGTGGCCAGCACGGCTTACGCATTCAGCACCTACTGGACTCGATCGTCGACGAGTTCGCTGAGAACGAGGACCTGCCCAACACCACCAACCCCGATGACTGGGCACGGATCTCCGGCAAGAAGGGCGAACGGATCGTCTACATCCGCACCCTGGTCACCGGGAAGTCCTCGAGCGCGAGCCGGGCCATCGACACCGAATCGAACCTGGGGCAGTACCTGTAGGCGCAGCACGCAACGCCACTGGGCCGCCACCCGGGTCCTCCCTCAGAACTGCAGCGTGTAACTGTTCGTCAATTCGTCCTGGATGACGTGGGCATCCCGGTTGGTGGTGTCCACCGTCAAGGGGCCTGTCAGCGTGCGGGTCTCGTAGCGCCAGCCGTCGGGCAGCTGCAGTCGGCCGGCCAGGCCGGGCAGATCGTCGAGGGTCAGGTTCTTGTCGACGACCTGGCTCCAGGTCTGCATCACCCAGCGCTGCCCTTCCGGATCGACCAACTCGAACACCGGACGGCCCGCGCCGAAAGTGAAGATCGCGCGCCGGTCCACCCGGTTGACCGTGTACGGCGACGGCTTCACAGACGACAGCTGCACCCTTGCCTGCCGAATCATGTTGATACCGCCGAAGCTTCTCGTCTCCTGAGGTTCGCCGGAGCGCTTCTCGATACCGCTCATCAGCCAGTAGCGCGGCCCGTTGAGCAGGGCGGCCGCCGCACCGTTGTCGTTGGCCAGTTCGTCGGCCTGGAGGTTGTCCCACAGCTCGGCGGGGCAGTCATTGAGCGGGAAGGTGTTGTACACCTCCGCCTCCGGACCGGACTCGGCCATCCGGACCAGCAGCACTTCGCCGTAGCGCTTACCGAAGACCCCGGACTCGCTACCCGGACCTGCCCCGATGTTGACCATGCCACCAGTGTGCCTGCTGATGACCATGCCACCAGGGGCCACCACGAAGACGATATTGCTCCGAATGCCGCGATCACCAACGCACACCAGTCGGCGGCCGCCGGGCGGGTGGGGACCCGATACGCGGTACCAGCCACCCGGTCAGCGCCGCGGCGGAGGAACCAGCACTGCGCACCCGCGCCGTCCGCAGCGAGTCGTCGGCTCGTAGTGCCGACACTCTGACCCGCCGAATCGCCAGGCTACGCTGAAGGTCATGCAGCGGATCATCGGCACCGAGGTGGAATACGGCATCTCGTCGCCGTCGGATCCGGCCGCAAACCCGATTCTGACCTCGACTCAGGCCGTGCTGGCTTATGCGGCGGCGGCCGGAATCCAGCGCGCCAAGCGCACCCGATGGGACTACGAGGTGGAGTCACCGCTGCGGGACGCGCGCGGTTTCGATCTGAGCCGGCCGTCGGGTCCGCCGCCGGTGGTGGACGCCGACGAGGTCGGTGCGGCCAACATGATCCTGACCAATGGCGCCCGTCTGTACGTCGACCATGCCCACCCGGAGTACTCCGCACCGGAGGTCACCGACCCGCTCGACGCGGTGATCTGGGACAAGGCCGGAGAGCGGGTGATGGAGGCCGCAGCACGGCATGTGGCCAGCGTTCCCGGCGCAGCCAAGCTGCAGTTGTACAAGAACAATGTCGACGGCAAAGGTGCCTCCTACGGCACCCACGAGAACTACCTGATGAACCGCCAAACGCCATTCGCCGCCGTTATCGCGGGATTGATTCCCTTCATGGTGTCGCGCCAGATCGTGACTGGATCCGGCCGCGTCGGCATCGGCCCGTCGGGTGACGACCCCGGTTTCCAACTCTCCCAGCGCGCCGACTACATCGAGGTCGAGGTGGGCCTGGAGACGACGCTGAAGCGGGGCATCATCAACACCCGCGACGAGCCACATGCCGACGCCGACAAGTACCGGCGACTGCACGTCATCATCGGTGACGCGAACCTGGCCGAGACCTCGACCTATCTCAAGGTGGGAACCACATCTCTGGTGCTCGACCTGATCGAGGAAGGGGTCGACCTCAGCGACCTGGCGTTGGCCCGGCCGGTTCATGCCGTGCACGTCATCAGCCGCGATCCCTCATTGCGGGCCACCGTCGCACTGGCCGACGGCCGGGAATTGACCGCCCTGGCCTTGCAGCGGATCTACCTCGACCGGGTTGCCCGGCTGTTGGAGAACAGGGATCCCGATCCGCGGGCGAGCGACGTCGTCGAGACCTGGGCACGGATTCTCGATTTGCTGGAGCGCGACCCCATGGAGTGCGCGGAGTTGCTGGATTGGCCCGCCAAACTGCGGCTGCTCGAAGGTTTCCGGCAGCGGGAGAACCTCAGCTGGTCAGCGCCGCGGCTGCAGCTGGTCGACCTGCAGTACTCGGACGTTCGGCTGGACAAAGGGCTGTACAACCGGCTGGTCGCTCGCGGGTCAATGAAACGGCTGGTGACCGAACAGCAGGTTCTCGATGCCGTGGACAATCCGCCGGTCGACACCCGTGCCTACTTCCGTGGCGAGTGCCTTCGCCGTTTCGGCGCGGACATCGCCGCGGCGAGTTGGGACTCCGTCATCTTCGACCTGGGCGGGGACTCACTGGTCCGGATACCGACCCTGGAGCCGCTGCGCGGCAGCAGGGCTCACGTGGGGGCGCTGCTGGACTCGGTGGACAGCGCCGCGGAGTTGGTGGAACAGCTCACGACCTGATCGGGTGAGGCAATCGGTCCGGAGCTTGCGGAGCTCGGACGGTACTGTAGAAGCCGGCGGCTCGGCGGGACTTGCGGGGCCGCCGATGAGAGCAGGAGGCAGCGATGGCTCAGGAACAGACCAAGCGCGGCGGTGGCGGCGAGGACGACGATCTTGCCGGCGACGGGGCCGGTGGGCAGGAGCGTCGCGAAAAGCTTGCCTCCGAGACCGACGACCTGCTGGACGAGATCGACGATGTGCTCGAGGAGAATGCCGAGGACTTCGTGCGGGCATACGTCCAAAAGGGCGGCCAGTGATCTGGTCGTCCCCTGATCGCCCCCGCTCCAATCCCGCTCTGCCCGGTTCCGCAACCGGCTTGACGTCGAACGCCGTGGACTTGTCGTCGTTCTCGGAGTTCCTGCGCCGCCAAGCCCCGGACTTGCTGCCCACGGTCGGGACGGCAGGCTCCGCCGACGGGACGCTGCCCGGAGACACGCTGCCGCACGGCACGACGATTGTCGCGCTGAGGTTCCCGGGCGGTGTGGTCATCGCCGGGGATCGGCGCTCCACCCAGGGCAACATGATCGCCGGCCGAGACGTGCAGAAGGTGTACATCACCGACGACTACACCGCCACCGGTATCGCCGGGACCGCCGCATTGGCAGTGGAATTCGCCCGTCTCTACGCAGTCGAACTCGAGCACTACGAGAAACTCGAGGGTCTGCCAATGACGTTCGCCGGCAAGGTGAACCGGCTGGCGATCATGGTGCGCGGGAATCTCGGCGCCGCACTGCAAGGTTTCGTCGCGCTGCCACTGCTGGTGGGCTATGACCTGGATGACCCCGACCGCGGTGCCGCCGGACGCATCGTTTCCTTCGACGCTGCCGGCGGCTGGCATATCGAGGATGAGGGATACCAGGCGGTAGGTTCCGGTTCGCTTTTCGCCAAGGCCTCGATGAAGAAGCTGTACCCGACTGTCGGGGATGCCGATTCGGCGCTGAAAGTGGCCGTGGAAGCCCTCTACGACGCCGCTGACGACGATTCCGCCACCGGCGGGCCCGACTTGGTTCGCGGTATATACCCGACGGCGGTCACCATCGGTGCCGACGGCGCCCACGAGGTGCCCGAAGAGCGAATCGCCCGGCTCGCCCGTCAGGTCATCGAAATCCGTTCGCGCACCGACGAGTTCGGGCCGGGCAGGGGACCGAGCAACCAGGCGCCGAGGGCCGACTCATGAGCTTCCCCTATTTCATCTCACCCGAGCAGGCGATGCGTGAACGGTCCGAGCTCGCCCGCAAAGGTATTGCCCGGGGGCGCAGCGTGGTCACCATGGCCTACGCCGGCGGTGTGCTGTTCGTCGCCGAGAATCCGTCACGCTCGCTGCAGAAGGTCAGTGAGATCTACGATCGGGTCGGGTTTGCGGCGGTCGGCCGATTCAACGAGTTCGACAACCTTCGGCGTGGCGGAATTCAATATGCCGACACCCGGGGCTACGCCTACGATCGCCGCGACGTGACCGGACGACAATTGGCCAACGTCTACGCGCAGACTCTGGGCACCATCTTCACTGAGCAGGCCAAGCCCTACGAGGTCGAACTCTGCGTGGCGGAGGTGGCCCACGTCGAGGAGACCAGGGCCCCGGAGCTGTACCGGATCACCTATGACGGATCCATCGCCGACGAGCCGCACTTCGTGGTGATGGGTGGGACCACCGAACCGATCATCAACGCGCTCAAAGAGTCCTACTCCGAGA
The DNA here is from genome assembly GCA_022600695.1 of Actinomycetes bacterium. GTDB lineage: Bacteria > Actinomycetota > Actinomycetes > Mycobacteriales > Mycobacteriaceae > Mycobacterium. The sequence continues at coordinate 7,088 of JAHZJY010000114.1, forward strand.
ACGCGGAGCTGGCAGAGGCCGTACGGGTCGCCGTAGACGGATTGCGGACCGGTATCGCCAGCGCCGCGGGCAACGCCACTCCGGCGTCCGAGCCGCGGATGCTGGGGCCGGCGACGCTGGAGGTGGCTATTCTCGACGCCAGCCGGCCACGGCGCGCCTTCCGCCGAATCACCGGCGCAGCGCTGGAGGCTTTACTGCCCTCGGAACCCTCCGGGACGGACGCCCAGCCTGTTGAGGACACGTCCGCGAACAGTAGTGGCGGCCAGAGCTGACCGCGATCAGCGGTTGCAGCTGCGGAGCCAGCGGGAGCCGTAGCTGGGCGGCGACTCCGCGCGCGCCACACATTGGGTGTAGGAGATGTTCTCGACCCGTTCGGCCGGGGTGTCCGGCGACTCCGGTTCCGGAACGCTCCAACTGAGCAGCACGACAACCACAGCAGCCAGCGCGGTCAGCCCTATCCACAGCGCGTGGCTGAGGGTCTTCAGAGTCACCCGCGCCAGCGTAGTGAACAGTCCG
>JAHZJY010000115.1 GCA_022600695.1 Actinomycetes bacterium
ACTGTACCCAGCAGCTGTCGTCGCCAACCACGGGACGAGCCGGTTCACGGCCAATCCTCAGGCGCCAGTCACGGTTCGCCGGGGGTGGGTGCGCCGGCGCCGGTCTCGTCGGCAGTGGGCTCGACGACGATGTTTATCCGGTGGTAGCGCCCGTCGGCGGTCGGCGGAGCCGCTTCCTCGGCTTTCGGCGGAGCCGGTTCGCCGGCGGTCGTGGCGTCCGCGTCGACCGGCGGCGACATTTCCGAGGACTCGGTGCCGGACGGCGGCTCCGCGACCATCGCCCTTACCACCGCCATCAGCGCGACACTGTGTTCAGCGATCGCATTGAGCATCGGGTGCTGTTCGCCGCTCGCCAGCGCCGCCAGTGCGCATACCGGGCACCACACCTGCTGGCACCGGCCCGGGCCACGCAGCGATTCCCCCGCCATCGTCACGGCCGCCCGCAGCGCCGGGTCCAGCCGGTCGAGGACCGCCTCGGCCAACTGTCGTAACTCGGGCCCGAGATCGGAATGGCTGCTCACTTCGGCCATACCTCCGGATCCGGCCGGAAGCGGACCGTCAGCTCATTGCCCCGCAGCGCGGCGCCGGTCACGACGCAGCGGCGCAGCACCGGGGCCAGCCGCACCCGTCGCTTCAGGCTGCCGACGCCGATGATCAGGTCATCGCCGGCCCGGCCGAGGTCGAGCGCGCCCGGATCGAGCGGGGGTAACTCGAGTCGCATGCAGTAGATCGCTTCAAGGCCGGAGCCGGATTCCCGGTCGACAACGGGTCGCAGCGGGCCGGGCGGGGCCGCGCCATCGCGCCGCCTCGACTCGTCGAGCAACTGACCCAGCGCCTTCGGCCCGATCGGTTCGCCGGCCAGGTGCGGTGTCAGCACCAGCCGAAGCTCGCCGACTGCCGCCGAAAGCTCGTCGAGCACGGACTGCTGCTCACAGATCCGGGCCGCGTACCAGCCGAAAGCCGGGTGGTCCGGCAGATTGCGGTACTCGTAGGAATCGTCCTGGAACAGCACCTGGTTGACAATGACTTCGCTGACCCCCACACCCATCACTGCCAGCGATCCGAGTGTCCGGACGGCTTCGGCGGCCACCACTCGTTCCGGGGTCAGGATCAGATGGGCATTCGCCCGTTCCGCGGACAGCAGTGCCGACAGCCGTTCCAGACCGGTGTGCGCGGCCTCCACCAACAGCACCGCCGCCGCAGCACGCGGGTCGTCGGCCGCTGCGGACAGTCGGCGGTGTCGGGGCCAGCAACGCTCGACATACATCGCGAAAGTCGCGGGCAGGGTCAGCATTCGCAGGGCGTCCGCGGTCGATGCGCAGTCGACCACCACGTAGTCCCATCGGCCGGACTCGGCCAGATCAGCGACCGCGCCCAGGCCCAGGATCTCCTGAACTCCCGGGACTACGGAAAGTTCCTCGGGCGCAATGCTGTTGAGGTCGGAGGCCGGGAATCGAGCGGCCAGCACCGGAGCGGCCGCGCGCCAGGTCGATTCCAGCAGCGCCAGCGTATCCAGAGCCAGGGCGTCGAGGTGCCCACCTCCGGTGTCCCCGGCAGGTTCCTCGGTGAGGATGCGGACCGGATGCCGATCACCGCTGGGCTCGATCCGGGCGTCGAGCACCTCGCCCAGGGAATGGGCCTGGTCGGTCGATATCGCCAACACCCTCTCGCCGCGCAGGGCCGCCCGCACCGCGGTCGCGGCGGCCAGGGTCGACTTTCCCACCCCACCCTTGCCCACGAAGAAACTGATGCGGGTCGTTCCGGGCCGGTCCGCCCCGCCGGCGTCGTCACTCCGCGTCACGGGAGTCCTCGACTCGCTTCTTGAGATCTTTCAGCGCGGTCTCGGTCAACCTGCGCTCGGCCTTACGTTTGAGCAACCCGATCATCGGCATCGTCAGATCCACCGCAAGTTCGTAGGTCACATCCGTTCCGGGACCGTTCGGGGTCAGCGTATAGGCGCCATCCAGCACCCTGAGCAACGTGCTGGAGACCAGCGACCAGCGGACGGACAGCCGGTCGGGCGGCCACAAGTAGGCCAGCACCATGGTGTCCCGCAGCACCGCGGCCTCCAGCACCAGCCGGGCAACCTTCGGATAGCCCTGCGCATCGGCCTCCAGCACCTCGGTCTCGGTGTACTCCGACACCCATTGCGGGTACGCGCCGATATCGGCGATGACGTCCATCACGGTGCGGGGGTCCGCATCGATGTAGATCGTCTGTGCCGTCTTGTCCGCCACTGTGTACCGCTTGCCCATCACTTCGCCGCCCCGGTTCCTACGGACCCAAACCGTACCCTCCCGCCGCCGCGGGACACCGGGCATCAAACCGTGGGCGCGACACCCACCGGCCGGGAGGCGTCCAAGATGTTCTTGACCTCGAACGCCATCCGCTTTCCCGCCACCCGCCGGCGATGCGTCAGCTCAGGCAGATCCATCTTCGCCAGCTGCCATCCGGCCGCACCGGCCGGTTCTGCGTGCAGGAAATAGTGCAGCACGACACCGTCGAGCACCGGTTCCAGCCAGACCTCCATCGTGCCGGTCACCGGCCCGGTGACGGTCCAGCGGACTCCCTTGTCGGCCCGGTCCTCGACGACCTCGAGCAGCAGATCCGGGAACCATCGCCGCCACCCGGACCGATCCCCCACCGCCCTGCCCACCGCGACCGGAGAGGCGGCGATGAAGGTCTGGTCGGCGACCTGAATACTGCTCACCGGATCAGCCTCACATATCGACCGAACGCACGCGCAACAGGTCGGACAGTCGCGTGGTGTGGGTGTCCCAGTTCCAATCCCGGCTGATCCACTGCCTTCCGGCTTCGCCCATCCTTCGGCCCGTCGCCGGATCGGACAGCAGATCACTGACGGCTTCGACGATCTCGTCGAGCGAAC
>JAHZJY010000116.1 GCA_022600695.1 Actinomycetes bacterium
GTGCCACGGAGACGGCACGGCACGATGTCGGCGGTGGTTTCCGGTGGGTGGTGCTGGCCGACCCGGACGGCAATGTGTTCTGCGTGGCCGCACCCCGCGACTGACGCTCACCGGACGACTCACGCTCACTAGACTCAAGCCTCGTGACCTCCGTCGACACTGTCGCCCGCGCCGCCGCCACGCCCGATCATCCGCAACCCCATCGCGAACTGGGTCTCAAGGACGACGAGTACCGGCGCATCCGGGACATCCTGGGGCGACGGCCCACCGACGCCGAACTGGCCATGTATTCGGTGATGTGGAGCGAGCACTGTTCCTACAAGTCCTCCAAGGTGCACCTGCGCTACTTCGGGGAGACCACCACCGAGGAGATGCGCGCGGGCATGCTCGCCGGAATCGGGGAGAACGCCGGGGTGGTCGACATCGGCGACGGCTGGGCGGTGACCTTCAAGGTCGAGTCCCACAACCACCCCTCCTATGTCGAGCCGTACCAGGGCGCGGCCACCGGCGTGGGGGGCATCGTGCGCGACATCATGGCCATGGGTGCCCGGCCGGTGGCGGTGATGGACCAGTTGCGGTTCGGAGCCGCCGATGCGCCCGACACCCGCCGGGTGCTTGACGGGGTGGTGCGCGGGGTCGGTGGCTACGGCAACTCGCTGGGCCTGCCCAATATCGGCGGCGAGACGGTGTTCGACCCGTCCTATGCCGGTAACCCACTGGTCAACGCGATGTGTGTGGGTGTACTGCGCAAAGAGGATCTGCATCTGGCTTTCGCCTCCGGCGCGGGGAACAAGATCATCCTCTTCGGCGCCCGGACCGGACTCGACGGGATCGGCGGGGTGTCGGTGCTGGCCAGTGACACGTTCTCCGGTGACGAATCCGGGGGTGGACACGAGGCCGACGGGGGAGCCGGATCATCGCGCAGCCGCAAGAAACTCCCCAGTGTCCAGGTCGGCGACCCGTTCACCGAGAAGGTGCTGATCGAGTGCTGTCTGGAGCTGTACGCGGCCGGGTTGGTTATCGGGATTCAGGACCTCGGCGGTGCCGGATTATCCTGTGCCACATCGGAGTTGGCGTCGGCAGGAGATGGCGGGATGGCGATCTGGCTGGACAAGGTTCCGCTTCGGGCAGCGAATATGACCCCGGCCGAGGTGCTCTCCAGCGAGTCCCAGGAACGGATGTGCGCGGTGGTCTCGCCGCAGAACATCGAGAACTTCATGACGGTATGCCGCAAGTGGGATGTGCTGGCCACCGTCATCGGTGAGGTCACCGAGGGTGAGCGGCTGACAATCACCTGGCACGGCGAGACGGTCGTGGATGTCCCACCCCGGACCGTCGCTCACGAGGGGCCCGTCTACGAGCGCCCGCTGGCGCGTCCCGACAGTCAGGACCCGTTGAATTCGGACACCTCCGCCGGGCTACCCCGGCCGGTAACCGGCGATGAGTTACGTGCCACTGTGCTTGCGCTGCTGGGCAGTCCGCACCTGTGCAGTCGGGCGTTCATCACCGAGCAGTACGACCGCTACGTGCGCGGTAACACCGTGCTCGCCGAACATGCCGACGGCGGTGTGCTGCGTATCGACGAGCAGACCCAACGGGGCATCGCGGTATCGACCGACGCCTCGGGCCGCTACACCCAACTCGATCCCTACTCCGGAGCGCAACTGGCGCTGGCCGAGGCCTACCGCAACGTCGCGGTCACCGGGTCCACCCCGGTCGCGGTCACCAACTGCCTGAACTTCGGGTCCCCGGAAGACCCGGGCGTCATGTGGCAGTTCGCGCAAGCGGTGCGAGGTCTCGCCGACGGGTGTGTGGCACTGGGGATTCCGGTGACCGGCGGCAATGTCAGCTTCTACAACCAGACCGGTGCCACCCCCATCCTGCCTACTCCGGTCGTCGGCGTGCTCGGGGTGATCGATGACGTACGCCGTCGGCTGCCCACCGGACTGGGTAACGAGCCGGGAGAGACGCTCTATCTCCTCGGTGACACCCGTGACGAGTTCGACGGATCCATCTGGGCGCAGGTGACCGCCGGTCATCTCGGCGGGCTTCCGCCCGAGGTCGACCTGGCCCGGGAGAAGCTGCTCGCCGACGTCCTGAGTGCGGCCTCGCGGGATGGGCTCGTCTCGGCCGCCCACGACCTCAGCGAGGGCGGCCTGATTCAGGCCGTCATCGAGGCGGCACTGGCGGGCGAAACCGGTTGCCGGTTGGTTCTTCCGGAGCATGCCGATCCCTTCGTTCTGCTGTTCTCCGAATCGGCCGGACGGGTCCTGGTAGCTGTCCCGCGAACCGAGGAGAGCCGGTTTGTGGCGATGTGTGCGGCCCGCGGACTACCCGCGGCTCGTATCGGTGTATCCGATGGCGGATCGGATTCGGTTGAGGTTCAGGAACTTTTCGCCGTCACGTTGGAGGAATTGCGTCGCACCTCCGAAGGGGTGCTGCCCAGGCTTTTCGGATGAAACGCGAGTCGGCGATCGCGTGGGCGTGGAGCCTGATTCGCCTCGATTTCACCGGTGTCGCGGTCGCCGCGCTGTTCTTCTGCCTGTCCCTGACGCCGTCGCTACTGCCACGGGACTGGATCACCGGCGGCATCATCGGCGGCATCAGCGCCGCGATCGGTTACGGGTTCGGCGTGTTGTTTTCAGCGGTCATGCGCAAGGTCCTCCCGAACAGCCGAACCCGATGGCTGCGGCGCCGACGGGTTCGGCAGACGGTCGCGGTCGGGGTGGTCGGCCTGTCGATCGGAGCCAGCGTCTTGATGGTGGGTCCGGCCGCGGCCTGGCAGCGCGAGGTCGCGGCACTGATGGGTATCGAGGGGCCGGCCACATCCGGCTACCTGCGCACCCTGGGAGTCGCGGTGGTTGCCGGGGGATTATTGATCGCCGCCGCGCGAGTGGTGAAAGATGCGATCAGGGTGCTCGCCCGACTGATGATCCGCCGCTGGGATGTCAATGACGAGGTTGCCATGTTCGTCGGCACCGCGATCATGGTCATCCTGATCGTCACCCTGGTCAACGGGGTTCTGGTGCGGGGTTTCATCGGCGGTGCCAGGGCGGTGTTCCAACCGCAGAATCTGGCTACCCGGCCAGGAGTGGAACAACCGCGACAGCCCGAAAGGTCCGGCAGCCCACAATCATTCGTGTCGTGGGACACGCTCGGATTCCAGGGTCGCAATTTCTCCGGCACCGGGCCGACCGCCGCCGAACTGGCCGAACTCAACGACCGGCCGGCCGCGGAGCCGATCCGGATCTATGCGGGGCTGCAGTCTGCGGACACTACCGAGAGCCGGGTCGCGCTGCTGCTCTCGGAATTGCAGCGCACCCGCGCTTATGAGCGTGAGCTGCTGGTGATCATCCCGACCACCGGGACGGGATGGGTGGATCCGGTGGCCGCCCGCGCGATCGAGGCGATGTACAACGGTGACACCGCACTGGTGGCCATGCAGTACTCCTACCTGCCGAGTTGGATTTCGTTCCTGGCCGACCGGCAGAAGTCAATCGAGGCGGGCCGGGCCATGGTGGACGGGATCCATCAGCGCTGGCTGCGCTGGCCGAAGACGAATCGCCCGCAACTGGCTCTCTACGGCGA
>JAHZJY010000018.1 GCA_022600695.1 Actinomycetes bacterium
AGACCCACATCCACCAGGGTTTTCAGGTAGCGGTGGATACTGCTGATGGGTTGGAAGAACTCGGAGGCGTCCTCGATGGACATATCGAGGACCTGCGAGATGGTCTTACCCTTGTAGTGCACCTCGAGGGTCTCCCGGTTGTAGCGGGCGCCCTGGCAGACCTCGCACGGGACGTAGACATCGGGCAGGAAGTTCATTTCGATCTTGATGGTGCCGTCTCCCGAGCATGCTTCGCAGCGGCCGCCTTTGACGTTGAAGGAGAATCGGCCCGGCTGATATCCGCGGACCTTGGCCTCGGTGGTGGCGGCGAACAAAGTGCGGATCTTGTCGAAAACACCGGTGTAAGTGGCCGGGTTGGACCGCGGCGTACGCCCGATCGGGGATTGGTCGACCCGAACCAACTTGTCGACGTGTTCCAGGCCGGTGATCCGGGTGTGCCGGCCGGGCACTTGCCGGGCACCGTTGAGCTTGTTGGCAAGCACCGTCGCCAGGATGTCGTTGACCAGGGTGGACTTACCCGATCCGGACACCCCGGTGACCGCGGTGAGGACACCGAGCGGGAAGGCCACGTCGATCTCGCGGAGGTTGTGCTCGCGCGCCCCGACCACAGTGAGTTGGCGCTTACGGTCCGGGGCCCGGCGGGCGGCGGGGACCTCGATACCCTGCTTACCGGACAGGTACGCACCGGTCAGCGAGTCGGGGTTCGCCAGCAGGTCTGGGTAGGGGCCGCTGTGCACTACCCGGCCGCCGTGTTCGCCGGCGGCCGGACCGATGTCCACCACCCAGTCGGCATGGGCAATGGTGTCCTCATCGTGTTCGACGACGATGAGGGTGTTGCCCAGATCCCTCAACCGGGTAAGGGTTTCGATGAGCCGGCGGTTGTCCCGCTGGTGCAGGCCGATTGATGGCTCATCAAGCACGTAAAGAACGCCGACCAGACCGGACCCGATCTGGGTGGCCAGCCGGATTCGCTGCGCCTCACCGCCGGAGAGTGTGCCCGCCGCCCGACTCAGCGACAGATAGTCCAGTCCGACGTCGAGCAGGAAGCCCAGCCGGGACTGCACCTCTTTGAGCACCTGCCCGGCGATCGCCTGTTCGCGGGGTCCCAGGGTGAGTTCGTTGAGGAACCCAGAGCAGTCCGCGATGGACAGTTCGCAGACCTCGGCGATGGACTTCTTGCCGTGGCCTCCCGCGGCAAGGGTGACCGCCAGGATCTCGGGCTTGAGGCGGCTGCCGTCGCACTCCGGGCAGGGCACGTCGCGCATGAAGCCCTCATAGCGTTCCTTCATCACTTCGGAGTCGGTCTGCTCCATCCGGCGTTGCAGGAAGGCCATCACCCCCTCGAAATCGGCATAGTAGGCGCGAGTGCGGCCGTAGCGGTTGCGGTAGCGCACATGCACCTGCTCGTCGCACCCCTCCAGGAGGGCCTTGCGCGCCTTGGCCGGCAGCTTGCGCCACGGAGTGTCGATATCGAAGCCCAACGCCTCACCGAGGCCGGCCATCATCCGGGTGAAGTACTCGGAGTTGTGGCCCATCGCCCAGGGCGCCACCGCTCCGTCGGCAAGGGTCAGGTCCGGGTCGGGAACAACCAGCTCGGGGTCGACCTCCTTGCGGATCCCGAGACCGCTGCACTCCGGGCATGCCCCGTAGGGCGAGTTGAAGGAAAACGAACGTGGCTCAAGGTCATCCACCGCCAACGGATGACCGTTGGGGCAGGCCAGCTTCTCCGAGAACCGCTGCTCGCGATGCGGATCGTGTTCGTCGCGGTCGACGAAGTCCAGCACCACTATGCCGTCGGCCAGACCCAGCGCGGTCTCGACGGAGTCGGTGAGCCGTTGTTTGGCGCTCGTCTTGACGGTGAGGCGGTCGACCACCACCTCGATGTCATGCTTTTCCTGTTTTTTCAGCTTCGGCGGTTCGGTGAGTGGGTGCACCACGCCGTCGACCCGGACCCTGCTGTAACCCTGGGTGTTCAGTTTGTCGAAGAGGTCGACGAACTCGCCCTTGCGGGTGCGTACCACCGGCGCCAACACCTGAAACTTGGTGCCCTCGGCCATCGCCAGCACCTGATCGACGATCTGCTGCGGGGTCTGCCGGGCGATGTGCTCGCCGCACACCGGACAGTGCGGGGTGCCGGCGCGGGCGTAGAGCAGTCGCAGATAGTCATAGACCTCGGTGATGGTGCCGACGGTGGATCGGGGGTTGCGGTTGGTGGACTTCTGGTCGATCGACACCGCCGGGGAAAGCCCCTCGATGAAGTCGACGTCGGGTTTGTCCATCTGGCCCAGGAACTGGCGGGCGTAGGCGCTCAGCGACTCGACATACCGGCGCTGCCCCTCGGCGAAGATCGTGTCGAACGCGAGCGAGGACTTACCGGAACCGGATAGGCCGGTGAACACGATCAGGGCGTCCCGGGGCAGTTCGAGGTCGATGCTACGGAGATTGTGTTCGCGCGCACCTTTGATGATCAACCGGTCAGCCACCCGCCCATGCTATGCGCCCACTCCGACAGCAGTACCGTGGCGTTCATGACAGTCGTCGAGGACAGCTACACCGGTCATGTGGAGTCACAGACCGCGGCGCGAAGGACCCTGCCGGGGGTGACGATCATCAAGATGTCGGTGGGGCCGATGGACAACAACACCTATCTGGTGACCTGCTCGGCAACCGGTGAATCGCTGCTGATCGACGCGGCGAACGACGGCGATCTGTTGGCTGAACTGGTGGCTGAACAGGCGCCGAAGCTGGAGCTGATCGTGACCACCCACCAGCATATGGATCACTGGTTGGCGCTGGCGGCGGTCGCGGAATCCACTGGCGCGCCCACCGCCGCCCACCAACTCGATGCCGAACCGCTGCCGGTGAAACCCGACCGGTTCCTGGCCGGGGGCGATGTGGTCGTCATCGGGGACCTCACCTTCGATGTCATCCACCTGCGCGGGCACACCCCCGGCTCGGTGGCACTCGCGCTTCGCGCGTCGGGCGCCCGGACAGCCGTGCAGCTGTTCACCGGGGACTGCCTTTTCCCGGGCGGGGTCGGCAAGACTTGGGCACCAGGCGGTTTCGAGGAGCTGTTCGGCGATGTCGACAGCCGACTGTTCGGCGTCTACGGCGACGACACCGTCGTCTATCCGGGCCACGGCGATGACACCACGCTCGGCGCTGAACGGCCGCATCTGAAGGAATGGCAAGAGCGCGGCTGGTGACCGACGGGGGTGTTCTCCGCGGCCGGCCCGCGCGACGCAATACTCCACTCGGTCGGCGGTGCGGACCGCGTCTTTCCGGGAGCGTCGAGGAATCCTTTTCCGGGCATATCGCCGAACGCCCGGGTCTACTGTCGTAGGAGACATCCAGGAAACTTAGGAGGGTCCGATGGGCTTCGATCCCAAGAATG
>JAHZJY010000117.1 GCA_022600695.1 Actinomycetes bacterium
CGGGCAGCACTATTCACCACAGCGATGCGGGCAGTCAATACACTGCGGTGAAGTGCGCCGAGGCCCTGCTGATCGCCGGTCTCAAGCCCTCCATCGGCTCGGTCGGGGACGCCTACGACAACGCCCTGGCCGAGACCACCATCGGTCTGTACAAGACCGAAGCCGTCCGCGCGGACTCACCGTTTCGACGGGGTCCGCTCAACAGGCTGGCCGACGCCGAGCTGCTCACCGCCGAATGGGTCCACTGGTACAACACCAGCAGGCTCATGCACCGCCTCGACCGCACACCCCCAGCGGAGTCCGAGGCCCGCTACTACACTCAGCAAGCGGCCGCCAAGACGGAGGCACACCAGTAACCGAGTGTGCATGAAAGCCGGGGTGGTTCAAGGTCACGGGTGAGATTTCGGCCGTCGAGGTAGTGGATGTCTTGGACGCACGCGGCCGGGTTGGGTGTTCGGGAGGCCTTGAGTAGTTTGAGCACGCGCCGTTCGGAGCGGGCTGTGGTCTCCTGGTCCAGGGCGTGGCGGATCTTCTGGGAGAACGTCCATTGGTCGCAGGCGGGGTCGTTGGCGATCTCGATGACGGATTCGCCGAACGCGGTCATCCGCAGTTTGGTGAACAGGGGCATGTCATCGACGCTGAGGTGCTGGTCATTCATCGCCGGCCTCCTGCCTCGGTGTCGGTGCCTGGATCGCCGTCGCGGCGATCACCGGCTGGTGGGCCTGCGGTGAGCGCGTCGAGGCTAAAAGCCTTGGTCCCGGCCAGATGCGCGCGGCTGGTGTCGCGGCCAGCAGCCCCGGCCCCGTCGGGTCTGGGTGTGGGCATGGTTTCGTCACCGCTGCTGGTGGTGGGGCGTTGGTTGCTGTCGGCGCGCAGCACGCTCATGCGGTGTTTGACACTGGTGTAGGTGACCGGCCGGTTCGGGTCTTCCTCAAGCAATCCGCGGCAGGCCTGTTCGAGGAGAACCCGGTTCGTGCTGGCGCGTTTACCCAGATCGAGGATGTTCATACAGGACCGGTAACCCTGGGCCTCGATGGCCTTGCCGTCGAGCAGCCTCTCGATCGCGGCTGCGGTACTGGGACCGACCTTGGCGGCCTGACGCAGAAAATAGCTGCGGGTCCACAGTCCGGCCACCGATTCATGATGCGGCGGCGCATGCTCGGGGTTGGTGACATAGCCGTTGCGGTGCCGGCCTTGCTGGTGGGCCGCCGATGATCTGCCCCTCGGCGAGCACCTCGATCGTGGTCCCGATGATCCGCACGTCGACACCCAGTCCGGCGAATCGGTACGGCACCGAGCATGGTTTCCACCCGCGGTGTTCTCCAGCTAGACGGGCACTTCGGCGTTCAGCGCGGCCAGCGCTCTGACCCACCGCTCGAAGCCGGTCTCGACGTCCTTGTCGTCGGCGTGGACGCCGTGCGCGATCCCGGCCGCCGCGTTGATCTCGGCGGCGGCGCAGGTGTCCTGCAGGATCTTGCGGGACGGGATCCGCACCCGGTTGTTGGCCGAGGCGACGTCGATCAAGTACGAGGCATGGATGTATAGCGGTATCGGGGAGTTACGGAGCAGGTCCGCGTCGGGCCGCGGCGGTGGCCTCTCTCAACTCTGCGGGTCGCCGATGAAAAATTGGACCGCGTCGGCCTCGTCCTCGAGCGCACCGGACAACGGGTTATCGGAGCGTACGTGGGCTCCGATCTACACCCGATCAGCCTAGCCCCGGCTTCCACCCCGTCCCCGGCGAACAGACACCAAGTCGCACGAATCGGCCTCCGGCGGTGCGGGTTTCCGTCTGCTCGCGCGGGAGGGCGCGGTCGCGGGAAAAAAGCCCCGGGGGCGGGGCTTTTCTCTACCGGTAGTCGCTGTACCCGTAATCGTCAAGCGGAACCGCGGGACCGGTGGCCTGACCGAAGTCCGGGCTGTAGTACTGATCCTCGTAGGACGGGATCGTGTACGCCGCGGCGCGGGCCTCCTCGGTGGGCTGAACCTGGATATTGCGGTAGCGGTTGATGCCGGTACCGGCCGGGATCAGCTTGCCGATGATGACGTTCTCTTTGAGGCCCTGAAGCTTGTCGCTGCGGCAGTTGATCGCCGCATCGGTCAGCACCCGGGTGGTCTCCTGGAACGACGCCGCGCTCAGCCACGAATCGGTGGCCAGCGACGCCTTGGTGATCCCCATCAGCACCGGCCGTCCGGCCGCCGGCTCGCCACCCTCGGCGACCACCCGGCGGTTGGCCGCCTCGAACTCCGCCCGCTCGGTCAGCGACCCGGGCAGGAACTCCGTGGCGCCCGAGTCGATGATCGTGACGCGACGCAGCATCTGCCGGATGATGACCTCGATGTGCTTGTCGTGGATCGACACGCCCTGGGCCCGGTAGACCTCCTGGACCTCCTTGACGAGGTGGATCTGCACCTTGCGCGGGCCCTCGACGCGGAGCACCTCGTGCGGATCGGCAGAGCCCTCCATGAGCTGCTGGCCGACCTCCACGTGGTCGCCGTCGGCGAGTAGCCGCTCGGTGCCGTCATCGTGTTTGAACACGCGCAGCCGCTGACGCTTGGACAGCTTCTCGTACAGGACTTCCTCGCCCCCGTCGTCGGGGATGATGGTGATCTTGTAAAACTTGTCGCTCTCCTCCAGCCGCACCCGCCCGGAGACCTCGGCGATCGGGGCCTTACCGCGGGGGATCCGGGCCTCGAACAGCTCCTGCACCCGGGGCAGACCGCCGGTGATGTCCTCACCGACGCCGCCCTGGTGGAAGGTGCGCATGGTCAGCTGGGTGCCGGGCTCGCCGATGGACTGCGCGGCGACGATGCCGACGGCCTCACCGATATCGACCAGCTTGCCGGTGGCCATCGAGCGGCCGTAGCACTTTGCGCACACACCCGAGGCGGAGGCGCAGGTCAGCACCGACCGCACCTTCACCTGGGTGATGCCGGCATCCAGCGCGGCGTCGATCGCCGGATCGCCCAGGTCGTGACCACGCTCGACGACGACGTTGCCGTCGGCGTCGACCGCGTCGGCGGCCAATGTGCGGGCATACGCCGAGGTCTCGACGTACGGATCCCGGATCAGGGTGCCGTCGACGGCCCGCTCGGCCAGGTCGACGACGATGCCCCGCTCGGTGCCGCAGTCGTGCTCGCGGACGATGACGTCCTGGGAGACGTCGACCAGACGACGGGTCAGGTAACCGGAGTCAGCGGTACGAAGCGCGGTGTCCGCCAGACCCTTTCGGGCGCCGTGGGTGTTGATGAAGTACTCCAGCACGGTCAGGCCCTCGCGGAACGAGGACTTGATCGGACGCGGGATGAACTCACCCTTCGGGTTGGTCACCAGACCCTTCATGCCGGCCAGCGTTCGGGTCTGGGTGAAGTTACCCGTCGCGCCCGACTCCACGATCATCTTGATCGGGTTGTCCTCGGGGTAGTGCTCGCGCAGGGCCTCGCCAACCTCCTCGGTGGCCTTCTTCCACAGTTCCACCAGAGCGTCGTTGCGCTCCTGATGGTTCAGGGCACCGCGCTGGTACTTCTTCTCGATCGCTTCGGCGTCCTTCTCGTGACGGTCGAGGATCTCCTGCTTCTCCGGCAGCACCAGCACGTCGGCCATCGACACCGTCACACCGGAGCGGGTGGCCCAGTAGAACCCGGTGTCCTTGAGCTTGTCGACGGTCTGCGCGACCACGATCATCGGATACCGCTCGGCCAGATCGTTGATGATCTTGGCCTGTTCCTTCTTGTGCATCTGCTTGTTGACGTACGGATACCCCATCGGCAGAAGCTCGTTGAACAGCACCCGGCCGAGGGTGGTCTCACAGATCCAGGCATCTCCCGGACGCCAGCCGTTCTCGCCGAACATCTCGGTCTCGACCTCATGCGGCGGACGCTGCTGGGTCAGCCGCACCCTGATCTGCGCCCGCACGCTCAGCGAGCCGCGGTCCATCGCCATGATGGCCTC
>JAHZJY010000118.1 GCA_022600695.1 Actinomycetes bacterium
CTCCTCGTAGCGGCCACCAGCTTCGGTGGTCTGCACACCTCAGTGGACCGAAGGGCGCGCTGGGGCGACGCGGTGCCGGACGGGTTCGCCCGTATCTCGACGGGTATCGAGGACACCGACGACCTGATTGCCGACGTCCTCAGCGCGCTCGGGGCCGCCCATGACGGCGGTGGGCTGTAACCTGTCTAGCTTGTGACTCCCCGCCCCGGCTCCCGAATCCGCGTTGCCGTCATCTACGGCGGTCTGAGCTCGGAACACCCGATCTCCTGCGTGTCGGCCGGTAGCATCCTTCGCCACCTGGACCCGAGCCGGTTCGAGGTCGTGCCGGTCGGCATCGCCCGGGACGGTTCATGGTTGCGCGCCGACGTCGATCCAGCTCAGCTGGCAATCGCCGACGGCCGACTACCCGAGGTCGCCGGGGAGCCGAACACTCCGCTGGCGCAGGCCGGGGAGATCCTGGGCTCAGTGGACGTGGTGTTTCCGGTCCTGCACGGCCCCTACGGCGAGGACGGGACCATCCAGGGGCTTCTGGAACTCGCCGGGGTGCCCTACGTCGGTGCCGGCGTATTCGCCAGCGCGGCCGGGATGGATAAGGAGTTCGCCAAGAAGATCATGGCCGCCGACGGTCTGCCGATCGGTGACTACGTCGTCCTCCGGCCCCGGCAGAGCAGCCCGGCCACAGCGGATATCGAACGCCTGGGCCTGCCGTTGTTCGTCAAACCCGCTCGCGGTGGGTCGTCGATCGGAGTCAGCCGGGTTACCGTTCCCGAGGAGTTGCCGGGCGCGATCGCCACGGCCCGCCGACACGACCCGAAGGTGGTCATCGAGGCCGCGATCGACGGCCGCGAACTCGAATGCGGCGTGCTGGAGTTCCCCGACGGCTCGGTTCGGGCCAGCACGGTCGGCGAGATCCGGGTCGCGGTCGGGACTGGGCGTGATGACGGCTTCTACGATTTCGAGACCAAGTATCTCGCCGACGCGGCCGAACTCGACGTGCCCGCCAAGATCGACGACGACACCGCAGAGGTGTTGCGGCAGATAGCCGTTCGCACGTTCATGGCGCTGGACTGTCAGGGCCTGGCCCGGGTGGACTTCTTCCTGACCGAGGACGGGCCGGTGGTCAACGAGATCAATACGATGCCCGGGTTCACCACCATCTCGATGTATCCGCAGATGTGGGGGGCCAGCGGTGTGGACTACCCGACGCTGCTCGGCACCATGGTGGAGACGGCGCTGGCCCGCGGTACCGGTCTGCGCTGAACGCTCAGGGTTCGCCGGGCCGGATGGGCATGGTCGGCAGGGTGCCGTCGATGACCGTCGACAGTTCCTGGATCGGCGTCGGACCCGAGCCGTCGGGCAATGTCAGTGCCACGTACACCGGCCGGTCAACACAAATCCAGGTGCTGCGTCGGGCCTCGGGATCCTGCAACCGGAACCACTGCACCTGATCCACCATCTGGACCGGTACCCCGATGACGAACTCCGCCGGGCGGCCCAGTCCGCACCGCAGGATCACCGGATCGGCGTCGGCCCGCCAGGCGGCGGTGCCTGCCGGGGTGGGCTCGGCGGTGGCGGCCCGCCGAAAGTCGCCGAGTTGGTCGGGTAGGGCGGCCAGCAGCGCCTGGCAGTCCGGTGATTCGGCCTGCGCGGCCGGCACGGCAGCGATGGCCACCGGCGGAGGCGGGGTGCGCCGGGAGGCGGCCACGCCCAGCACGACACCAATCGCTGTGATGGGCACGAGGACCGCGGCGATCATCAGCCCCCGCGGGGGGCCGTCGGGGACCGGATCGCCCGCCGGATCGCCCTGCACCTCATCTCCTCCGCCGCGCGTCTTAAACTGCGGGATCAACGTACCGCAGAGCCCGGGGGAGAGGAGCGCGCTGTGGCACACCCCGTGGACCCCACGCTGCACCAGGTCGGCGAGTTCTCCGTCATCGAACGGCTGACCTCCGGGCGGAGTCAGCCGGCCGGAGTGGCGGTCGGACCCGGTGACGACGCCGCCGTGTTGGAGGCTCCGGACGGCCGGGTGGCGGTCACCACCGACATGCTCGTCGAAGGCCGGCATTTCCGCCTGGACTGGTCGACCCCGGGTGATGTCGGCCGCAAAGCGGTCGCTCAGAACGCTGCCGACATCGAGGCGATGGGCGCGGCCGTGACCGGCTTCGTCGTCGGTTTCGGCGCGCCGGCCGACACGTCGGCGGCCCGGGTCGCGGAACTGTCCGACGGTTTGTGGGCCGAGGCGGATGCGGTGGGCGCGGGCATCGTCGGGGGAGACCTCGTGTCCAGTCCGCAGTGGGTGGTGTCGGTGACGGCGTTGGGTGATCTGGGTGGTCGTGATCCGGTTCTGCGCAGCGGCGCTCGTGCCGGATCGCTAATCGCGGTTGCCGGTGATCTGGGTCGTTCCGCGGCGGGATTCCTTCTGTGGCGCAACGGGATAGCCGAATTCGACGATCTTCGCGACCGCCACCTGGTGCCGCGGCCGCCCTACGGGCAGGGCCGGACCGCCGCGGAGGCCGGCGCGCAGGCGATGGTCGATATCTCGGACGGGCTGCTCGCCGACCTCGGCCATATCGCGGCCGCCTCCGGCGTCGTCATGGATCTGCGCCGGGCCGCCCTGCTCGAGGATGTCGAGGC
The DNA here is from genome assembly GCA_022600695.1 of Actinomycetes bacterium. Classification (GTDB taxonomy): domain Bacteria; phylum Actinomycetota; class Actinomycetes; order Mycobacteriales; family Mycobacteriaceae; genus Mycobacterium. The sequence continues at coordinate 2,635 of JAHZJY010000118.1, forward strand.
GGTGACCCCGGCGGCCCGGGCGACCGGGGCGGACCCGTGGTCGCTGGTCCTCGGTGGCGGCGAGGACCACGCGCTGGTGGCCTGTTTTCCGGACTACCCGCCGCACGGCTGGCGGGTGATCGGGGCGGCACGTACCGGTGCGCCGGAGGTCCTGCTCGACGGGGCGCCCTGGCCGGGCCCGGCCGGGTGGCAGTCCTTCGACTGATCCACTCACCCGCCCCGCCACCCTTTGCCGCGAGCAGCCGCAAACGGTCCATCGTTCTCGGCGTTTCGGCAACTTTCGCGTCTGTTCGCGCAGTGGGGCGCAGTAGATTGTCCCCTCGTGACGGGCCGACCACTGACCGAACTCGTTGACGACGGCTGGGCGCGGGCACTGACACCGGTGTCCGATCAGATCACCGATATGGGCGAGTTCCTGCGCGCCGAGATCGGCGCCGGACGGCGTTATCTGCCCGCCGGGCCCGACGTCTTGCGGGCCTTCACCTTCCCCTTCGACAGCGTGCGGGTTCTGATCGTCGGGCAGGACCCCTACCCGACGCCCGGGCATGCGGTGGGCCTGAGTTTCTCGGTGTCACCGCAGGTGCGGCCGCTGCCACGCAGCCTGACCAACATCTTCACCGAGTACAGCGCCGATCTGGGCCATCCGAAACCCGCCAATGGTGATCTCACCCCATGGTCCCGGCGCGGGGTGATGCTGCTCAACAGGGTCCTCACGGTCCGGCCGGGCACCCCCGCCTCGCACCGGGGCAAGGGCTGGGAGGCGGTCACCGAATGCGCTATCCGGGCCTTGGCCGCCCGGGACGAGCCGATGGTGGCGATCTTGTGGGGCCGCGATGCCGGCGCGCTCAGACCGATGCTCGCCGACAGCGGATGCGCGGCGATCGAGTCGCCACACCCCTCGCCGCTATCGGCGAGCCGGGGGTTTTTCGGCTCCCGCCCGTTCAGTCGGGCCAATGACCTGCTGGCCGGCATGGGAGCCGACTCGATCGACTGGCGCCTGCCCTGAAGCGGCGCGAACAGGGCAGGAACTAGCCGCGAACGACCTTGCCGGCTTTCAGGCAGGAGGTGCAGACCTTCACACGCCGCTTGTTCCCGCCGGGGCGGGTCACCGCATGGACGATCTGAATATTGGGATTCCACCGCCGGTTGGTCCGGCGGTGCGAGTGCGACACCGACTTGCCGAACCCGGGGCCTTTCGCGCAGATTTCGCACACGGCAGCCATGTCACAAACTCCTCAGATCCGATCGGTGGGGCCAACAACCAAGCCAGGGTGACCCGACAACCTGTTCAGGATACCGGCGCGGCGAACCTAACGCCAAAAGCGGGTCGGGGATACCGGCGTCACGCCCGACCGGGCCCGATGAAGTGGCACGGAATTCGGGTGTCACCCGGGCTGGCTAGGCTTGCGCGGACGACGGATCGGAGGTGCGGATGGCCGAGCGGCGGCTGAACGCCAGTGCGTTGCGGGCCTGGGCTCATGCCGCCGTCGATGATCTACTCGCTCACACCGATGAGATCAACCTGTTGAACGTCTTCCCGGTGGCCGACTGCGATACCGGCACGAACATGCTGTTCACCATGCGCGCCGCGCTGGCCGCCGCCGAGTCGGCGACGGCCGGTGCCGACGTCGCCGCCCTCGCCGCGGCCATGGCCCGGGGCGCTCTTGACGGTGCCCGGGGTAACTCCGGGGTCATCCTGTCGCAAATCCTGCAGTCCCTGGCCGACGCCACGGCTGCGGCGGCCGCCGACGCTTATCTTCCCGAGCTGAACGCCGCCCTGCTGGGCGCGGCGCTGCGGCAGGCGGTGGGACTGGTGGTCGCGGCGATGGGTGGAGAACTGGTAGCCGGCACGGTGGTCTCCGTGCTGCAGGCTGCGGCCGCGGCGATCGAAGGCCGGGCCGATGAGCAGGGCGGTCTGTCCGAGGCGCTCAACATCGCCGGTGAGGCCGCCGCGGTGGCGCTTGAGCGAACTCCGGACCAGCTTGCGGTACTGGCCGAGGCCGGCGTGGTTGATGCCGGCGGCCGCGGGCTGTTGATCCTGCTCGACGCCCTCACCGGCACGATTACCGGACACACCCCACAGCGCCGCGCGTACCGGCCCGGCGGGATGATGCCCGGTACGACGATGGCCGGTCATGGGTCGGGCCCGGACGAAGCCCAGCCGGCGCCTCCGCAGTTCGAGGTGATGTACCTGATGTCCGGCCTTGATGCGGCGGGTGCTGTTCGGCTGCGCCGGGAGTTGGAGGGTCTGGGCGATTCGGTGGCACTGGCCGCCGCCGCCCCGGGCCGGCATTCCGTACATGTCCACACCGATGATGCCGGCGCGGCGGTCGAGGCCGGTCTGGCGGTCGGCACGCTGAGCCGGATCCGGATCTCTGCGCTGGCCTCCGGCCGGGTCGCCCCGGGGGGCTGGAACCGGCTGCGCGCGGTGCTGGCCATCGTCGACGGACCCGGGGCAGCCCGGCTTTTCGAGGCCGAGGGGGCTAGTGTGCTGCGCGCCGATCCCGCGCCGAGAGACCCGGTCGACGGGGTCAGCGCCGGCCGGTTGCTGCGCGCGCTGGTCGACACCGGCGCCGCCCAGGTGATGGTGCTTCCCAACGGTTATCTCGCCGCCGAGGATCTGGTGGCCGGTTGCACCACCGCGATCGGCTGGGGGATCGACGTCGTACCGCTGCCATCGGCGTCGATGGTGCAGGGTCTGGCAGCGTTGGCGGTCCACGACCCGGCCCGCCACGCCGTCGACGACGGCTACACCATGGCCCGGGCAGCGGCCGGATCCCGGCATGGTTCGGTGCGGATCGCCGGCGAGGTGGCGCTCACCTGGGCGGGACCCTGTGCACCCGGGGACGGCCTCGGCATCTCCGGTGACGAGGTGGTGGTGGTCGCCCGAGACGCCGGCGCTGCCGGCGCCCGGCTCATCGATCTGCTGCTGAGCTCGGGGGGTGAGCTTGTCACGGTGCTCATCGGCGACGCGGCGGGCGAGGCCACCGGCGAAGCGCTGGCCGACGCGCTCGCCGACCATGTCCACCGGCACCACCCCGGCACCGAGTTCACCAGCTACCGCACCGACCACCGCGGCGACGTCCTGCTCATCGGGGTCGAGTAGCCATGGTGTCCTTGACCGACCGTCTCGATTCCATCGTCGGGGGCAAGGCGGCCCGCAGTCTCGACGAGGTTTTCGGTATCCGGACCGTCGGGGACCTGCTGCACCACTATCCGCGCAAGTACAGCGCGGGTGCGGCGGTTCGCGATGAAGACGATGAACTTCCCGAGGAGGGCCAGCACATCACGTTCGTCGGCGAGGTCGAGAACGCTGATCTCCGCTGGACCAACCGGACCCCGCGCCGGGAATACCTCGTCGTGACGCTGAACAACCGCCGCCCCAGAGTCACCGCGACCTTCTTCAACGCCAAGTACCTCAAGAAGCAGTTGGTGAAGGGCACCCGGCTGATGCTCTCCGGCGAGATCAAGTACTTCAAGGGCGTTATGCAACTCACCCACCCGGCGTATCTGATCCTCAACGCGCCGTCGGGCCGAATCGGTGGAACCAAATCGCTGAAGACCATTGCCGAGACCGCCAGGAAGGAAACCGGCGGGTTCGACATGTCCGCCTTCGAACGGGACTTCTTCCCGATCTATCCGGCCAGCGCCAAACTGCAGAGCTGGGATATCTACGCATGTGTCCGGCAGGTGCTCAACGTACTGGACCCGATCGCCGAGCCGCTACCGGAAAGCGCTGTGCAGCAACGCCATCTGGTCAGTGAGGACGCCGCTCTGCGGGATATTCACACCGCTGAGAAGGCGCATGAACGGGACCGGGCGCGGGAACGGCTGAGGTTCGACGAGGCCGTCGGCCTGCAGTGGGCGCTGGCCCAGCGCCGCCACGGCGAACTCGCCGACACCGGCCCGCCCGCGCCGATCCGTCCGGACGGACTGCTCCAAGCCATGAGGACCCAGCTGCCCTTCGACCTGACCGCCGGCCAGTGCGAGGTGCTCGAGGAGATCTCCGCGGAACTGACCACGACGACGCCCATGCACCGGCTGCTGCAGGGCGAGGTGGGCTCCGGCAAGACCATTGTGTCGGTGCTGGCGATGCTGCAGATGGTCGACGCCGGATACCAGTGCGCGCTGCTGGCTCCGACGGAAGTCCTTGCCGCCCAGCATGCC
>JAHZJY010000119.1 GCA_022600695.1 Actinomycetes bacterium
ACCGAGACATCGTTGTTGAGGAATACCTGGCTCTCGACCCGGTCGAGGTAGATGTCGCGGGACTGGTCGGCCAGCCGGACCACCAGCATGCCGCCGCCGAACAGGCCGATGGAGATGGCCGTGGTCAGGATCATCGCGATCGTCATGGTGACGTTCCGACGAAGCCCCGTGGCGACCTCGTTGAGGAGGAATCCGGCGCGCATCTAGCGGTCCATCCCGTACACGCCGCGCTGTTCGTCGCGAACCATCCGGCCCAGCGACAGTTCCACCACCCGTTGTCGCATGGCATCGACGATGTGGTGGTCGTGGGTGGCCATCAGCACGGTGGTGCCGGTGCGGTTGATCCGGTCCAGCAGATCCATGATCTCCCGGCTGGTCTCCGGGTCGAGATTGCCGGTCGGCTCGTCGGCGAGCAGTACCAGCGGCCGGTTGACGAAGGCCCGCGCGATGGCGACGCGCTGCTGCTCACCGCCGGACAGTTCGCCCGGCATCCGGTTGGCCTTGCCGGACAACCCGACCATGTCCAGCACCTCGGGCACCACCTTCTTGATGAGGTCGTTCTGCTTGCCGATCACTTCCAGCGCGAACGCCACGTTCTCGAACACCGTCTTCTGCTGCAGCAACCGGAAATCCTGGAATACGCAGCCGATGACCTGCCGCAGCTTGGGGACTTGCCGGCCGGACAGCTTGTTGACGTGGAACTTCGAAATCTGCATCTCCCCGGAGGTCGGCGTGTCCTCCGCTGTCAGCAGGCGCATGAAGGTGGATTTACCCGACCCGGACGGACCGATCAGGAAGACGAACTCACCCTTGTCGACCTTCAGGGTGACATTGTCCAGGGCGGGACGCGCGGACGCCTTGTACTGCTTGGTGACATGGTCGAGAGAGATCATCACGGCTCGTCAGTGTAGCCCCAGACCGCGGGGGCCTAGGGCGTCGGAGCCGCCGGGGTCGGACCGGTGGTCGGCACTCCGGACGGGCTCGGCGCCACCGACGTAGCCGTGGCACGCGGCGCGGTGGTCGTGGCCGCTCCGGGCGTGTCGGGTGCGCTCCCCGGCTCGCCTGTCGTGGTCGGAGCCGCCTCCTCGCCGCTCGTCGGGGTGGTGGGCGTGGTCGTTGTGGTCGGCGTCGTCGTGGTGGTTGTGGTCGTGGTGGGTAACTGCACGTCGGTCCGCGGAACCCAGGTGTAGGCCGGGTCGGGGATGAAGCCGGGCGGCACCACATCGGTGGCCGGGATCTGCAAGGGCGGGGCAGGCTCAGGTTGATAGGTCTCGAAGATCCACCAGGCACCCAGGAAAACGAGGATCAGCACGACCGTGGAGGTGCGCGCGCGGCCGCCGAACAGGTAGCCGGGCCAGCGACGGCCCTCTGGCGGATTGCCGCCGCTCACCGCTGCACCGTTCCCTGGGCGCCCGGCTGCGGGCTGCCGACGGCCGCCGACGGGGCCAGCCCGTCGACAACCGGAGTGCTGTCCCCGGACGTGAGGACGCCGGCCTTGGTCAACGCGGCGATGACCAGCAGCCGCAGCCGCCGACCCACCTCGAACTGCTTGCCGGGCAGGGTGCGAGCCACCATCCGCAGATTCACCGTGTCCCGTTCGATGCTTTCCACCCCCATCAGTTGCGGCTCGTCCAGCAACAGTTCGCTCAACCCGGGATCCTCCGCCGCGGCCTCACAGACCTCGTGCAGGACTTCGTTGACCACGTTGAGGTTCGCGGAACTCGGCACCGGAATGTCGATCACCGCCCGGGCCCAGTCCTTGGACAGGTTCAGCGCCTTCATGACATTGCCGTTGGGGATGGTGAACATCTCACCTTCCGAGGTGCGCAGCTTGGTGACCCGCAGCGTCACCTCCTCGACAGTCCCCATCGCGGAGTTGCTGGGACCCAGCGTCAGCTCAACCAGGTCGCCGAAGCCGTACTGCTTTTCGGTGATGATGAAGAACCCGCTGAGCAGGTCCTGCACCAGTCGCTGGGCGCCGAAACCCAGCGCGGCGCCCAGCACCGCCGCCGGTGCCACCAGGGAGCCGACCGGAATCGCCAGGATGCTGGTCGCCTGAACGGCGACCACCACCCCCAGCATGGCGATCGCGATATAGGAGATCACCGAGGAGACGGCTTGCCGGTGTTTGACACTCTCGGAGCGGACCAGCGCGTCGCTCTCCTCGAAGTTCGCGTCGATCCGCCAATTGATGCGCCGCGCCGCCCAGCTGATGAACCGGGCAGCCAGCAGCCCGCCGATCAACAGCAGCGTGAGCCGAAGGCCCCGCGTCAGGATCCATTCGCCGATCTGCCCGTTCCAGAATTCATGCCATTTCTGGGCCATCGGGAATGCCAGGATGTCAGTCGTCATCTCGTCGGTTGCGCCACCGGATTCCCGCTTCCAGGAATCCGTCGATGTCCCCATCCAGGACAGCCGCCGGACTGCCGACCTCGTAGTCGGTTCGTAGGTCCTTGACCATTTGGTAGGGGTGCAGAACGTAGGAGCGCATCTGGTTACCCCATGAGCTGCCGCCGTCACCTTTGAGGGCGTCGAGCTCGGCGCGTTCTTCCTGCCGTTTGCTTTCCAGCAGTTTCGCCTGGAGCACCCGCATCGCAGACACCTTGTTCTGCAGCTGCGACTTTTCGTTCTGGCAGGTCACCACGATACCGGTCGGGATGTGGGTGAGTCGAACCGCGGAGTCGGTGGTGTTGACCGACTGGCCGCCCGGCCCGCTGGACCGGTAGACGTCGACGCGCAGGTCGGTCTCCGGGATGTCGATGTGGTCGGTCGTTTCGGTTACCGGCAACACCTCAACCTCGGCAAACGAGGTCTGACGGCGGCCTTGGTTGTCGAACGGGCTGATCCGCACCAATCGGTGGGTACCTTGCTCCACCGACAGGGTGCCGTAGGCGTAGGGCGCGTGCACGGCGAAAGTGGCGCTCTTGATACCGGCCTCCTCGGCATAGGAGGTGTCGAACACCTCGACACCGTAATCGTGCTGCTCGGCCCAGCGGATATACATCCGCATCAGCATCTCGGCCCAGTCGGCGGCGTCCACCCCGCCGGCGCCGGAGCGGATGGTGACCAGCGCCTCGCGCTCGTCGTACTCGCCGGACAACAGGGTCCGGACCTCCATGGCCTCCACGTCGGCCTGGAGGGACTTCAGCTCGGTATCCGCTTCGACCAGCCCGTCGGCGGCGTCCTGTCCCTGCGCCTCGGCGGCCATCTCGTAGAGCACTGGAAGGTCTTCCACCCGCTGGCGCAAGCCTTCGACCCGGCGCAGCTCACCCTGGGCGTGCGACAGCTCACTGGTGACCCGCTGGGCCCGGGTCTGGTCGTCCCACAGATTGGGGTCGGACGCCTCGTGCTCGAGTTTCTCGATCCGCCCGCGAAGCGCGTCGACGTCGAGCACCCGTTCCACCGTTGTCAGGGTGGCGTCGAGGGCGGCGATGTCCGTCTGGCGATCCGGTTCCACGGAGTCTCACGTTACCGGCCCGGCACGGCGGTGATTACCATCCCAGCATGCGCCCTTACTACGTCGCTATCGTCGGCGCCGGCCCTTCCGGATATTTCGCGGCTGCCTCCCTGTTGCGGTTCGCCGACGAATCGGTCGGCAGGGGCGGCGCTGACGTGCAGGTGGACATGCTCGAAATGCTGCCCACTCCGTGGGGGTTGGTCCGTTCGGGTGTTGCGCCGGACCACCCCAAGATCAAATCGGTCAGCCGGACCTTCGAGAAGACGGCCGCCGACCCCCGGTTCCGGTTCTTCGGCAATATCGCCGTCGGACGCGACGTCGATACCGAGGACCTGGCCCAGCGCTATGACGCGGTGGTCTACGCCGTGGGGACCCAGTCCGACCGGGCGCTGGGCATCCCCGGCGAGGAGCTGCCGGGCAGTGTCGCCGCGGTCGACTTCGTCGGCTGGTACAACGCCCACCCACATTTCGCCGAAATGACTCCCGATATCTCCAGCGGACGGGCGGTGGTGGTGGGCAACGGCAACGTCGCCATCGACGTGGCGCGCATCCTGGTCACCGACCCCGACGTGCTGGCTCAGACCGACATCGCGGACCACGCCCTGGACGCTCTGCACGATCGCGGTGTCGCCGAGGTGGTGATCGTCGGCCGACGCGGGCCTCTGCAGGGCGCTTTCACCACCTTGGAGCTACGCGAACTCGGCGAGTTGGAAGGCGTCGACGTCATCGTCGATCCAGCCGACCTCGAGGGGATCAGTGACGCCGACGCCGCCGCGGCCGGTAAGACCACCGCGGCCAACATCAAGGTGCTGCGCGGCTACTCCACCCATACGCCGCGAGAGGGTATGCGGCGCATCGTCTTCCGTTTCTGCACATCCCCTGTCGAGATCACCGGCATCGAGCGGGTGGAGAACATCGTGTTGGGCCGAAACGAGCTCACCACCGACGACGACGGCCGCGCCGTGGCGATTGACACCGGCGAGCGGGAGACGTTGCCGGCCGAACTGGTGGTGCGCGCGGTCGGCTATCGCGGCGTGGCCATCCCCGGTCTGCCGTTCGACGAGCGGGCCGGCACCATCCCGCATACCGCGGGACGGGTCACCGGCCGCAGCAATGACTATGTCGTGGGGTGGATCAAACGCGGCCCGTCCGGCGTCATCGGCACCAACAAGAAAGATTCCCAGGAGACCGTCGACACGCTCATCGCCGACCTGACCGGCGGGCAGTTCGACGACGTCGGACCGGACTACACCGATGAACTGGCCCGGTGGCTGATGCAGCGCCAGCCGGAGGTGGTCACCGACATCCACTGGCACATGATCGACACTCATGAGCGTTCAACAGGCGAGACGCACGGCCGTCCGCGGGTGAAGCTGGCCCGGGTGGCCGACCTGCTTCATATCGCGCACAGGCCCTAGACCTCCAGGCCCTAGACGTCCAGGCCCGGAACCGGGTTCGGCGCAGACCGCACGCCGGCTCCACCTGCACTGGTCTTGCCAGCTCCCCCTCGGGGCCGCCCGCCCCGGCTCCTCAGGGGCCGAGTTGCTCCGGCTGCCCCGGCGGCCCAGGCTGCTCCGGCGGCGCGAACAACCACTTGTCCGGATTCTTCGGCGAATACATCACCGGCATCAACTGCCCCATCGTCGGCCAGGCGTCGGTGTCGACCGCCATCCGCTGATAGACCACATGTTCGTTGACCGTCGGCCCGGTGATCACCCCGGTGATCGTGACGAACTGCTCGCCGGGAACCTCGGGGCGCGGGCTGACCCCGGTCACCAGCAGCGTCCCATGGGCCATCTCACCGCCCGGCCCTCGTCGCCTCATCAGCCGCGGTCCGAGGATGAGCGCCAGGGCGCCGACGATCAGCAACAGGATCCCGAATTCCATCATCGGGCCATGGTAGGACTACACCCATGGGTGGCGACGTCTTCAACCCGGACGTGGCCGGGGATCTGGATCTGGCACTGGCGCTCGCCTCGCGTGCCGACACGATTTCGTTGCCGCGGTTCGGCGCTCTCGATCTACGGGTTGACCAAAAACCCGATCTCACCCCGGTCACCGACGCCGATATCGCCGTCGAGCGCGAACTGCGGATCGTCCTTGCCCGGGAGCGGCCCGACGACCGGATCCTCGGCGAGGAGCGCGGCGGCACCCCGGTACTCGAAGGTCGACAGTGGGTGATCGACCCGATCGACGGCACCAAGAACTTCGTCCGCGGAGTTCCGTTATGGGCCACCCTGATAGCGCTGCTCGAGGATGGGATCCCCACCGTCGGCGTGGTCAGTGCACCGGCGCTGCGCCGACGCTGGTGGGCCGGTCGCGGACTCGGTGCACATTTGTCCTTCGCCGGGGCGCCGCCGCGCCGGCTGTCCGTCTCGGCCGTCGGCGATCTGGGATCGGCCAGCCTGTCGTTCTCCAGCCTCTCCGGCTGGTCCGATCTGGGCCTGCGGGAACACTTCCTCGACCTGACCGACGCGGTGTGGCGAGTGCGGGCATTCGGCGACTTCTTCTCGTACTGCCTACTCGCCGAGGGCGCGGTGGACATCGCCACCGAGCCGGAGGTCAAGCTGTGGGACCTGGCCCCGCTGGACCTGCTGGTCCGCGAGGCCGGCGGCAACTTCACCAGCCTCTCCGGCGAGACCGGACCGCACGGCGGCAGCGCCGTGGCGACCAACGGCCCACTGCACGCCGCGGTGCTGCGGGTCCTGTCCGGCGTGTGAGATCGGTTACACAGACCTCGCTATCTTACTCAGGAGTAAGATAGGTTCCGGATACCTACCCCGCACCCACCCTGAGGCGCCACATGACCAACACCCTCCCCTCCCGCAGCGGTCGCGCCCGGGACAGCGCCGTTGGCCAGCGTCGGCGCAAACGCACCGCGACCGATATCGGACTGGCCCTGCTGACCCCCCTGGTCGGGCAGGAGTTCCTGGATCGGCACGGCCTACGCACCCCGCTCAACCGGGGTTTGCAGTACGGCGTCAAACAGGTTTTTTCGGCCGCCGGTGCGACCACCCGACAGTTCGGCAGGGTGTCGGGCCGGACCAAACCGGCCGTCCGCCTGACGTCGCCACCGCACGCCGACTACTTCGACCTCACTCCCGACGATGACCAGAAGATGATCGTTGAGACGGTCAAGGAGTTCGCCGAGGAGATCCTGCGCCCGGCGGCGAGTGCGGCCGACGACGCCGCCGCCCACCCGGCCGACCTGGTCACCAAGGCCGCCGAACTCGGCATCACCGCAATCAAGGTGCCGGAGGAATTCGATGGCATAGCCGAAAACCGGACCGCCGTCACCAACGCCCTGGTGGCCGAGGCGCTGGCCTACGGAGACATCGGGCTGGCCCTGCCGATCCTCGCTCCGGGTGGGGTGGCCTCCGCGCTGACCCACTGGGGTGGCGCCGATCAGCAGGCCACTTACCTCCCCGCGTTCGCCGGGGACACCGTGCCGCAGGCCTGCCTGACGATCGCCGAGCCACACCCGCTGTTCGACCCAACCGCCCTCAAGACCACCGCGGTGCGCACCCCCGGTGGCTACCGACTCGACGGGATCAAATCCCTGGTACCGGCGGCTGCCGACGCCGAACTGTTTGTCATCGCGGCGCACCTCAACGGTCGGCCCGCGCTGTTCATCGTCGAGTCCGACACGGCTGGACTGACTGTGCGCCCCGACCGCAGCATGGGCCTGCGGGCCGCCGCGCTCGGCCAGATCGAACTCCACAACGTCTCGGTCCCGCTCGCCGCCCGCCTCGGCGAGGCCGACGTCACCGACGCCGATGACGCCCGGGCCTATTCCGAGGCCATCGCGCTGTCCCGGCTCGGCTGGGCGGCGCTGGCAGTCGGCACATCGCATGCGGTTCTCGACTACGTCCTCCCCTACGTCAAGGAGCGCGAAGCCTTCGGCGAGCCCGTCGCACGGCGACAGTCGGTGGCTTTCATGTGCGCCGATATCGCCATCGAACTCGACGGACTGCGGCTGATCACGTGGCGCGGCGCCGCGCGCGCCGACCGGGGTCTGCCGTTCGCCCGGGAAGCCGCCCTGGCCAAGAAGTTCGGCACCGACAAAGCGATGCGGATCGGCCTCGACGGTGTGCAACTGCTCGGCGGGCACGGCTACACCAAGGAGCACCCGGTGGAGCGTTGGTACCGAGATCTACGGGCCATCGGCGTCGCCGAGGGTGTCGTCGTCCTCTGAGCCCTTCCGAAACGACTGAGAGAATCACCATGGCGATAAACCTCGAAATGCCACGCAAACTGGAAGCGGTCATCGATATGGCCCACACCGGCGCCGCGGAGGTGCTGCGGCCGATCTCCCGGAAATATGATCTCGATGAGCACGCCTACCCGGTGGAACTCGACACCGTGGCCAGTCTGTTCGAGGGCATCTCGGCGGCCAACACCATCTCGTTCGCCGGAGCCGACGCGTTCCGGGACAACAGTGACGGACCCAAGGGAAATGTCAACGGCGGCAATATGTCCGCACTGCTGAACTCCCTGGAGATCGCCTGGGGTGATATCGCGTTACTGCTGTCGGTGCCGCGTCAGGGACTGGGCAACGCAGCCATCTCGGGGGTCGCCACAGACGAGCAACTGGCCCGGCTCGGCAAGGGCATCTGGGCCGCAATGGCCATCACCGAGCCGTCGTTCGGGTCGGACTCGGCCGCGGTGTCGACGACGGCGGTCCTCGACGGCGACGACTACATCATCAATGGAGAGAAGATCTACGTGACCGCCGGATCACGTGCCAGCCACATCGTGGTGTGGGCGACACTGGACAAGACCAAGGGCCGGGCTGCCATCAAGTCGTTCATCGTGCCGCGCGAGTATCCTGGCGTGACCGTCGAGCGACTGGAACACAAACTCGGCATCAAGGCCTCGGACACCGCCGCAATCCGGTTCGACAACGTCCGCATCCCGAGGGCGAACCTGCTCGGCAGCCCCGACATTCAGGTGGACAAGGGATTCGCCGGGGTGATGGAGACCTTTGACAACACCCGGCCGATCGTGGCGGCCATGGCGGTCGGGGTGGCCCGCGCGGCATTGGAGGAACTGCGCACCATCCTCACCGACGCCGGCGTGGAGATTTCCTACGACAAGCCTGCTCACGCCCAGAGCGCGCCGGCCGCGGAATTCCTGCGGATGGAGGCCGACTGGGAGGCGGCCTACCTGCTGACGGTGCGCTCTGCCTGGCAGGCCGACAACGCCATCCCCAACTCCAAAGAGGCCTCGATGGGTAAGGCCAAGGCCGCCAGGGTGGCCAGCGACATAACCCTCAAGGCCGTCGAGATGGCAGGAACCACAGGGTATTCCGAGCAGACGCTGCTGGAGAAGTGGGCTCGCGACTCCAAGATCCTGGATATCTTCGAGGGCACCCAGCAGATTCAGTTGCTGGTGGTCGCTCGTCGGCTGCTGGGCCTGAGCTCGGCCGAACTGAAATAGCCCCGTAACCGCAGAAACACGAAAGCGGGCCGCCGGCTGATGCCGACGGCCCGCTTGTCGTGTATCGGGTCAGGCCTGAGGCGTTGCGCCCAGAACCCGCTGCAGGTCCGGCTTCATCGCCTGCAGCTCGCGACCCCAGTACGCCCAGTTGTGCGTGCCGTTGTCCGGGAAGTTGAACACACCGTTCTTGCCGCCCGCTGCGAGGTAGTTGTCGCGGAAGGTGCGGTTGGTGCGGATCGTCAGACCCTCCAGGAACGTCGCCGGCACATCGCCGCCGCCGAGTTCGTTGGGCTGGCCGTTACCGCAATAGATCCAGATCCGGGTGTTGTTGGCGACCAGCCGGGGGATCTGCTCCATCGGATCGTTCCGCGTCCAGGCCGGATCGCTCGAGGGACCCCACATGTCGTCGGACTCGTAGCCGCCCGCGTCACCCATCGAGAGGTTGATCAGGCCCGGCCACCAGCCCTCGGAGGGGTTCAGGAAGCCCGACATCGACCCGGCGTAGATGAACTGCTGGGGGTGCCAGACAGCCATCGTCAGCGAGGCCGACCCGGCCATCGACAGACCGATGGCCGCGCTGCCGGTCGGCTTCACCTGACGGTTGGCGGCCAGCCAGGCGGGGGCTTCCTGGGTGAGGAAGGTCTCCCACTTGTAGGTGGTGCAACCAGAATTACCGCACGCCGGCTTGTACCAGTCCGCGTAGAAGCTGGACTGCCCGCCCACCGGCATCGAGACCGAGAGACCCGACTGGTAGTACCACTCGAACGCCTGGGTGTTGATATCCCAGCCGTTGAAGTCGTCTTGGGCCCGCAAGCCGTCCAGCAGCCAGACGTTGGGCGAATTCTCCCCACCGCTCTGGAACTGCACACGGATGGTCTTACCCATGCTCGCGGACGGAACGTCCAGGTACTCGACCGGAAGGCCGGGGCGCGAGAATGCGCCAGCGGTGGCCGAACCGCCGACCAGGCCCACCAGGCCCGGCATGGCAGCTGCAGCGACGGCTGCGACTGCAAATCGGCGCGACCAGCCACGCACCTTATCGGACACAGACTTCACCAATCCACCCCAGCTTTCTGTTTTTGCGGCATGTCGGATGTAACGATGAGTAAAACACGCTGCCGACGACGCGCGAAATCCATACGCTGGTCGTCGAGTAATGCCAACGGCTTGTCACCACCCCGAACAAGAACTTAAGTCACCGTCATTTTTGCGACCGCCCAGCCCCCGGAGCGCCCATGGAATCCTTCGTTCACCTGCGCAAAGGAACGACCCCCCGGCGCCTGCACGCCGATCTGAACGCGCTCAAGGACGACGAACTCGGCCGCGGCGGCTTTACCGGGCGCACCGCGAATTTCTTTCGGCGACACGACCCCACCGAGTTCCGGGCGGCAGGTCCATTGCGCCCCGTCGACGTCCTCGCCGACGCCCTGGAACCGGGTGATGCCGTCGATCCGGCCGGGTCCCCCCTGCTGCTCTTCTCCAACCCGGACTGCCGGATCTCGCTGAGCCGCCGCCATCAGGACATGCCCTTTCACATCCGTCACGTCGACGGGGACTTGCTGTGTTTCGTCCACCAGGGCGAGGGCCGAGTGGAGACCGAGTTCGGCCCCCTGGCCTACCGCACCGGCGACTGGATCTACCTGCCCAAGGGCTGCACCTGGCGGCAACTGCCGAGCCCGGGCGGGCCGAGCAGTTGGCTGATGATCGAGGCGAGCGACGAGTTCCGCACTCCCCCGCCGGGGCCACTCGGGCGGCACTGGCCCTTCGACCCGGCCCAGGCCGTCATTCCCGAACCGGCGCCCATCGAGGACGACGAACGCGATGAGTACGAGGTGCGTCTGGTGCACCGGCCCATCGACGGTGTCGGGACCACCTCGTTGTTCTACGAACACAACCCGATCGACGTCGAAGGCTGGCGGGGGGATAACTTCGCCTTCACCTTCCATATCGACGACTACAACGTCGTCACCTCCGACAGCGTTCACCTGCCCGCCATGGCGCATCTGTTCATGCAGGCCACCGGGGTATACGTCTGTAACTTCCTGCCCAAACCCGCCGAGATGGTGCCGGGCACCGAACGCACGCCCTGGTATCACCGCAATGTCGACTTCGATGAGGTCGCCTTCTTCCACGGCGGTTCGCTCTATGGCATACCGATGCCACCGGGGTTGATCAGCCATGCCCCGCAGGGCGTGCACCACGGTGCCCCGGAGAAGGCCCGCGAGCGGGCCCGACGCAAGTTCGACGACTTCACCTCGGTGGACTGGAAGGTCATCGCGATCGACACCCGGCGCAGGTTGCGCCCGTCACCGGCCGTCCTCGCAGCTGACTTGGGTCAGCACGGATGACCTACCAGCGGATCCCCTATCTCGTCGCCTATCGGAACGATTCGGGGGTCCGCGACGTCTACGGCGGACTGGCCGAAGTCGTGGCGCTGGAGTGCCACCTGCTCAAGCCCGCAGAAGCCAGTGACACCGTCCTGGTGTTCATGCACCCATCCGCCGCCGGTGGCGGATATCTCCCCATGGTCACCGCGCTGGCCCGGGCCGGCCATCACGTCATCCACGCCGGCAGCCGATTCCGTGGCAGCGACTCTGCACTGCTGATGGAGAAGGTGGTGCAGGACCTCGGCGAGGTGATCGCCGACGCCCGGAACCGACTCGGCTACCGGCGGGTGGTGCTGGCCGGCTGGAGTGGCGGAGGGTCGCTATCGCTGCTCTACCAACAGCAGGCCCAGCACCCGACCGTGACGGCCAGCCCCTCCGGGGACGGCCCCGACCTGACCACCCTGGACCTGACCCCCGCCGACGGCGTCCTGCTGCTGGCCGCGCATATCAGCCGGCACGGCACCCTGACCGAATGGCTGGATGCATCCGTCCTCGATGAGGCCGACCCGTCCCGACGTGACCCGGACCTCGATCTCTACAACCCCGACAACCCCAACCAGCCGCCGTACACCGCTGAGTTCCTGCAGAACTACCGGCAGGCCCAGATCGACCGCAACCGCCGCATCACCGGTTGGGTCAAGGAGAAACTCGCCGAACTGGCCGCAGCGGGCCGTGCCGATGAGGAGTACTGCTTCGTCGTGCACGGCACCATGGCCGACCCGCGCTGGCTGGATCCGGCGGTGGACCCCAACGAGCGCGTTCCGGGCACCTGCTACCTCGGCGATCCGCAAGTGGTCAACGTCAGCCCGATCGGACTTGCCCGGTTCTGTTCGTTGCGCAGCTGGTTGTCGCAATGGAGCTATGACGATGCCCGCGGCGACGGGGTGGCCTGCGGACGCGATATCGCCGTGCCCACCCTGGTGATCGGCAACCTGGCCGACGACGCCTGCACCCCCAGCCATACCCGGCGGCTGTTCGAGGCCATCGGGCACCCGGACAAGGAGATGCACGAGATCGCACACGCCAACCACTACTACTCCGGACCCGAACAGCGCGAGCCGCTGGCGCAGGCGGTCGGCATCATCACCGACTGGCTTGACCGGCATCACCTTTCGGGATCTACCCGATGACCCCGACCGGAGCCCTGGACGGTATCCGGGTCCTCGAGGTCGGCACGTTGATCTCCGGACCGTTCGCCGGCCGACTGCTCGGCGATATGGGTGCCGAGGTCGTCAAGATCGAACCCCCAGGCGCCCCCGACCCGCTGCGCACCTGGGGGCAAGCCGAAGTCGACGGCCACCACTTCTTCTGGACCGTGCACGCCCGCAACAAGAAGGCCGTCACCCTCAACCTGCGCGAGCCGGCCGGCCGGGACCTGTTCCTCGACCTCGTCGAGCGCTCCGATATCGTCGTCGAGAATTTCCGTCCCGGAACGCTGGAACGCTGGGACTTAAGCTATAACGTTCTGCGGCAACGAAATCCAGGCATCATCCTGGTGCGGGTATCCGGATACGGCCAGACTGGGCCGGATGCGGGCAAAGCCGGCTACGCCTCTGTGGCCGAGGCGGTCAGCGGCCTGCGGCACATGAACGGCTTTCCGGCCGGCCCCCCGCCGCGGCTGGCACTGTCCCTCGGCGACACCCTGGCAGGTATGTTCGCCGCCCAGGGGGCGCTGGCCGCGTTGTACCGGCGCACCGTCACCGGGGAGGGCCAGGTGGTCGATACCGCGCTGACCGAGGCCTGTCTGGCCGTGCAAGAGTCCACCATCCCCGACTACGACGCCGGGGGCGTGATCCGGGGGCCGTCCGGAACCCGGCTCGAGGGCATTGCCCCGTCAAACATCTACTGCAGCGCCGACGGCAGCTGGGTGGTGATCGCGGCCAACCAGGACACCGTGTTCCGCCGGCTGTGCCAGGCGATGGGCCGGCCTGAACTCGCGGTCGACCCACGGTTCGCCGACCACGCGGCGCGCGGCCGCAACCAGGACGAGTTGGACACCCTGATCGCGGACTGGGCCGTACAGCGCCAACCACGCGACATCATCGAAACCCTCAGCGCCGCAGGGGTGATCGCCGGCCCGATCAACACGGTCGCCGAGGTGGTCACGGACCCGCAGTTCCGCGCCCGCGGCATGCTCGTCGAGCACTATGACGAAGGCGCCGGCCGACCCGTACTCGGCCCCGGAGTCGTGCCGGTGCTGACTGCCACCCCCGGTGGGGTGCGCAGCGCCGGTCCGGCCCGTTCGGGGCAGCACAACAACGAGATCTACGGCGAGCTACTGGGCCTGAGCGCCGAGGCGATCGCCGAACTGACCACTCAAGGAGTGCTGTGAGCGCACATGTCACGATTCGCGAGGTCGCCCTGCGCGACGGCCTGCAGATCGAATCGCCGATCCCGCTGTCCGCCAAACTCGATCTGCTGGCGGCGATCGCGGCGACGGGCGTGCGGGAGGTGGAGGCCACCGCGTTCGTCTCGCCCTCGAAAGTGCCCGCACTTGCTGATGCACCTGAGCTTGCCGCCGCGTTGACCGACTACCCCGATATCGAGTTCTCGGCGCTGATCGCCAGCCCCAACGGGTTACGCCGCGCCATCGCCGCCGGATTCCGGTCCGTGGAGTACGTGGTGTCGGCTGCCGACGGGCACAGTCAGGCCAATGTCGGCCGTACCAGTGCCGAGGCCAGCGCCCAGATCGCCGATATCGTCACGATCGCCCATGACGCCGGCGTGACCGTCGAGGTGATCATCTCCACTGCCTGGGACTGCCCCTTCGACGGGCCCACCCCGCCGCGGCGCGTCCTCGATGTCATCGACGCCGCCTGCGAACACGACGCCGACCGGATCGCCATCGCCGACACCATCGGTACCGCCACGCCCGGCCGGGTCGGCACGCTGGTGGACCTGGTGGCATCGCATATCGGCGACCGGCCACTCGGCGCGCACTTCCACAACACCCGAGGCGCGGGCCTGGCCAGCGCATGGGCTGCGGTGAGCGCCGGGGTGACCAGGCTCGACTCGTCGGTCGGCGGGCTGGGCGGATGTCCTTTCGCCCCGGGGGCCAGCGGCAATATCGCCACCGAGGATCTGGCGTACCTGTTGCGGGACAGCGGTATCGGCACCGATATCGACCTCGCCGCGGCGATCGAGGCCGGCCGCGTCGCGCAGGCCGTCGTGGGCCATCCACTGCCCAGCGCCCTGCTGCGATCCGGTGACCGGAACCTGGGCTAGGCCGCGGGCACCGATCCGAAGGAGACGTGAGTGGATTTCACCCTGCCCGAACACCTCCCGCCGCTGCTGGCCGAGATGGACGCGTTCATCGACGAGCAGATCAAGCCGCTGGAGCGCGAGCACATGCAGTACTTCGACCGTCGCCGGGAGTTCGCCCGCACCGACCTGGACAACGGCGGGGTACCACGCCGCGAGTGGGAGGACCTGCTCGACGAGATGCGCCGCCGCGCGGACGACGCCGGTTGGCTGCGCTACGGACTCCCCTCGAAATTCGGCGGCCGCGACGGCACCAACCTGGAGATGGCGGTGATCCGGGAGCACCTCGCGCACCGGGGTCTCGGGCTGCACAACGACCTGCAGGACGAATCCTCGATCGTCGGCAACTTCCCGCAGGTGATCATGATGGACCGGTTCGGCACCGAGCAGCAGAAGTCCGAGTGGATCGAGGCCATGTTCACCGGCGGCAGGTCGATGGCCTTCGGGTTGACCGAACCGGACCACGGCAGCGACGCCACCTGGCTGGAGACCACCGCCCGCCGGGACGGGGAACACTGGGTGCTCAACGGCTCCAAACGCTGGAACACCGGTGTTCACCGGGCCACCCACGATCTGGTGTTCGCCCGCACCTCCGGTAACCCGGGGCAGGCTCTCGGCATCACCGCTTTCCTGGTGCCCTGCGACGCGGAGGGTTTCCGGGTGCCCTTCTATTGGTGGACCTTCAACATGCCCAGCGACCACGGCGAGGTGGAGTTGCGGGATGTACGGATCCCCGCCGAGGCCGTGCTGGGTGAGGTGGACCACGGCCTGGAGGTCGCCCAGACCTTCCTTCACGAGAACAGGATCCGGCAGGCCGCCAGCAGTCTCGGCGCGGCTCAGTATTGCATCGACCGCAGCGTCGATTATGCCTCCGGGCGAATCACTTTCGGTAAACCCCTTGCCGTCAACCAGGCCGTCCAATGGCCATTGGTCGAATTACAGACCGAAGCTCAGATGGTGCGACTGCTGGTGTTCTACGCGGCCTGGGAGTTGGATCGCAATCATCATCTGCAGGTCTCGGACAAGGTGTCGATGGCCAACTACCGCGCCAACCGTCTGGTGTGCGAGGCCGCCGACCGGGCCATGCAAATCCACGGCGGGATCGGCTACAGCAGGCATGAACCCTTCGAGCATATTTACCGACACCATCGCCGCTATCGGATCACCGAGGGCGCCGAGGAGATCCAGATGCGCCGGATCGCCCAGCGGATGTTCAGCTTCGGCCGTCGGAAACCCTGATGAGCAGCTCGGAAAAGCTGGCTGCCGATATCGGCGCGGTGCTCCGACCGATCCTGGGGGCTGACATAGCGGTGTCGAATCTGCGGCTGCTGACCGGGGGCGCCAGCCGGACCACCTACGCATTCGACGCGGTGGACGGCCAGCGACGACGGGCCCTCATCCTGCGCACCGCGCCGGTCGATGACGGCGATCAGATGGCGAGCATGGAACTCGAAGCAGCAACCCAGGCGGCCGCCGCCGATTCCGGAGCCCCCGTTCCGCACATCCTGATGGCCTCCAATTCCGCTGCACCGCTGGGTAAACCATTCCTGATGTGCGATGAGATCGCCGGCGAGACGATCGTTCGCCGGATCCAGCGCCGTCTCGACGGCCCGGGGCGCGATCGGCTGCTGACCGAGTGCGCGCGGGCCCTGGCCGCCATCCACCGGGCCCGCGCGGATGCGCCCGGCCTCATCGAGCGGGATCAGCTCGCCGACTGGCGGGTCCGGATCGACGCCATGGCCGACGACACCGGGACCGCCACGACGGCCACCTTCGAGTGGGCGTTCCGCTGGCTGCAGGCGCACCGGCCGACACCCGCACCCCCGCGACTCGTGCACGGCGACTTCCGGATGGGCAACCTGATTGTCGACGGTTCAACCCTGGCCGCGGTGCTGGACTGGGAGTTGGTGCATATCGGGGATTTCCATGAAGACCTGGCCTGGTTCTGTTTGCGGGCATGGCGATTCGGGGCCCCGGTGCAGCGGGCCGCCGGCGGACTGGGCAGCATCGGGGACTTCCTCTCGGCCTACCGGGCCGCCGGCGGCACCGCCGTCGACCGGTCGTCCCTACGCTGGTGGCTGGTGCTGGGCACGCTGCGCTGGGGGATGATCTGCCGCCACCAGGCGGGACGGCATCTGTCCGGGCAGACCAGATCGGTGGAACTGGCCGCGATCGGGCGGCGGGTGTGCGAGACGGAGTGGGACGTGCTCGACCTGCTGGAGAGTGCCCGGTGAACGGACAACCGGTGAACACCGGGCGGCCCACCGCGTCCGAACTCGTCGCCGCCGTCGCGGAGTTCCTGGAAGGTGATGTCCGTGCTGCCACCGCCGGGGCGGTCAACTTCCATGCCCTGGTGGCGGCCAATGCCCTGCGGATCGTGGAACGGGAACTCCTCCACGAGTCGTCCCCGGGTCCGGGAAACGCCCTGGCCGAATTGGGCTATGCCGACGAGGACGAGCTGGCCGACGCGATCCGCGCCGGGGCGTTGGACGGCCGGGACACCGAGGTGCTGGCCTGTCTGCGCAGCCTTGTCGGCCACCGGTTGGCCATCGCCAGTCCCGGTTACGGGAACCCGCCGACGACCTGACGGGCCACCGCGGTGGCCGCGCGATCAGCACCGTTCAGCGCGGCGTTATTCGCTATGCGTCAACCGGATTCCGGATAGTCTCGGCCGATGTGCACCCGCGTCCTGTGGAATGACAACGACCTGGCGGTGCTGACCGGCCGCAGCATGGACTGGCCCGAATGCACCGAGCCGCTGATCGTGGCGTTCCCACCCGGCCGGCGGCGTGCGGGTTTCCAACCGCCCGGTGTCGGTGCTGATCCCAACCCGTTGAGCTGGACCAGCCGCTACGCCAGCCTGGTCACCACCATCTACGGGGTCGGCACCATCGACGGGCTCAACACCGCCGGGCTCGCCGGCCACGGCCTGTATCTGGAGGCCACCGACTTCGGCCGGCGTAACCCCGCCAAGCCCGGCATCCAGACCACCCTATGGTTGCAGTACCTGCTCGACCGCGCCGCGACCGTCGAGGAGGCGTTGACGTTGCTCGACGATATCGAGCCGGTGAAGATCACCGTGCGCGGCCACGACTCCAACCTGCACCTCGCGCTGGAGGACAGCAGCGGAGATTCGGCGATCATCGAGCTCGCCGACGGCCGCCCGGTGGTCCACCACGGCCGTCAGTACACCCTGATGACCAATGACCCGACCTACCAAGAGCAGCTGGCCCTGCTGTCCCAGCAGGACTTCTCCCACCCGAGCAAGGACCTGCCGCTGCCCGGTAACGTCAACGCCGTCGACCGGTTTCAGCGCGCGGCCTACTACTCGGCACTTCTGCCCAAGCCGGCAACGCAGCGCGAGGCGGTCGCCTCGGTGATGGCGGTCATGCGCAACGCGTCCGTGCCGTTCGGAGCCCCCTATGCCGAGTTCGGCGTCTACAACACCGAGTACCGCACCGTCACCGACCTGACCAACCGGATGTACTTCTTCGAGCTGACCACCAGCCCCAACGTCATCTGGGTGCACATGGACGGACTGGATTTGGCCGAGGGGTCTCCGACGCTGGCCATCGACCCGTATGACGAGACCTTGATCGGCAACGTCACCGATCGTTTCGTCCCCCGCGAGATGGTGTTCTAGGCGTGCCCCGCCGCGAATCCGG
>JAHZJY010000120.1 GCA_022600695.1 Actinomycetes bacterium
AACCGGCGGATTCCGGGTGGACGGCATGTACGGGGTTTTCCACGGCCCCCGACTCGCCGAGATGGATGCCCGCAACGGCGGGTCGATCATCGACGCACAGATCGAGCGCGCGGTTGCCGGTACCCCGTGGCCCGACGGCCTGCTGGCCGACGTCGCCGCAGTGCGGTGCGCGGACTTCGAGATCGTCGAGGACGTCTCGCGGGATATCGACGCGAGCCTGGATCTGCTGGCGATCGCGATGCGCCCGTGAGCGATTCGTCGCCGACCACCGTTCCAGGACAGTTCAGCCTGGTACTGCACACCCATTTGCCGTGGCTGGCCCATCACGGCCGTTGGCCGGTGGGCGAGGAGTGGCTCTACCAGTCGTGGGCGGCGGCCTACCTACCGCTGCTGCGGGTGTTGCGGAGCCTGGCCGCCGAGGACCGCCGCGACCTCGTCACGCTCGGACTGACCCCGGTGGTGGCCGCGCAACTCGACGATCCGTACTGCCTGGACGGTATGCAGCGCTGGTTGGCCAACTGGCAGTTGCGGGCACTGGAAGCCGCCACTGTCCACACCCCCACCGGCGCCGGGGCGGATACCGCGACCACACCGGAGGCTTTGCGCCGCTTCGGTGTTCGGGAACACGACGAGGCCACCCGTGCGCTGGAGGATTTCTCGGTGCGGTGGCGCCACGGTGCCAGCCCGCTGCTGCGGGAGCTCATCGATGCCGGCACCGTCGAAATCCTCGGCGGCCCACTGGCTCACCCCTTCCAGCCGTTGCTGCACCCCCGACTGCGCGAGTTCGCGCTCCGCGAGGGCCTCGCCGACGCGGGGCAACGCTTCGGCCGGGCCCCGGCCGGCATCTGGGCGCCGGAGTGCGCCTACGCCCCGGGTATGGAGCGCGACTATGCGGCGGCCGGGGTCGGCCATTTCATGGTCGACGGCCCCTCGCTGCATGGCGATACCGCGCTCGGCCGGCCGGTCGGGCAGACCGATGTGGTGGCGTTCGGCAGGGATCTGCAGGTCAGCTACCGAGTCTGGTCACCGCGGTCGGGCTACCCCGGCCACGCCGCCTACCGCGACTTTCACACCTATGACCACCTGACCGGGCTCAAGCCCGCCCGGGTCACCGGCCGCCACGTGGACTCGACAGCCAAGGCACCCTATGACCCGCAGCGTGCCGACCGCGCCGTCGACGCCCATGTGGCCGATTTCGTCGATCTGGTACGCCGGCGGCTCATCAGCGAGTCCGAACGGATCGGGCGGCCCGCGCACGTCGTGGCCGCCTTCGACACCGAACTGTTCGGGCACTGGTGGTACGAGGGTCCGCTCTGGTTGGAACGGCTGTTACGTGCGCTGCCGGAAGCCGGCGTTCGGGTCGGCACCCTCAGCCGCGCGCTGGCGGACGGTTTCGTCGGCACCGCGGTCGATCTGCCGCCGAGCTCGTGGGGCTCCGGCAAGGACTGGCAGGTGTGGGCGGGTGAACAAGTGGGCGATCTGGTGGCGTTGAACGCCGAGGTGGTCGACACCGCGCTCGGCTGCGTCGACAAGGCCATGGCCCAGAGCGAGGCCGCACCGACCCGCGACCCGGTGGCCGATCAGATCCTGCGCGAGACCCTGCTCACCGTCTCCAGCGACTGGCCCTTCATGATCAGCAAGGACTCGGCCGCCGACTACGCGCGCTATCGGGCCCATCTGCACGCACACGCCACCCGGGAGATCGCCGACGCGCTGGCGGCCGGCCGCCGCGACGTGGCAGCGCGGCTGGCCGAGGGCTGGAACCGGGCCGACGGCCTGTTCGGGGCACTGGACGCCCGGCGGCTGCCCGGATGAGAATCCTGATGGTGTCGTGGGAGTACCCGCCGGTGATCGTCGGCGGCCTCGGCCGGCACGTCTACCAGCTGGCCACTGCGCTGGCCGCCGATGGTCATGAGGTGGTGGTGCTGTCCCGGCAGCAGGCGGGCACTGATCCGGCCAGCCACCCCACCACCGATGACTTCCGGGAGGGGGTGCGGGTCATCGCGGCCGCGCACGACCCACACGAGTTCGATTTCGGACGGGACATGATGGCCTGGACGCTGGCCATGGGGCACGCCATGATCCGGGCCGGGCTCGGCCTACACGGCGACTGGGTTCCCGACGTGGTGCACGCCCACGACTGGCTGGTTGCCCATCCGGCCATAGCGCTCGCTGAATTCTTCGACGTTCCAATGGTTTCGACGATCCATGCAACGGAGGCGGGCCGCCATTGCGGTTGGGTTTCAGGGTCCATCAGCCGCCAGGTGCACACCCTGGAATCCTGGCTCGCCCGGGAATCCGATGCGCTGATCGCCTGCTCGGCGTCCATGTCCGATGAAGTCTCGGATCTGTTCGGCCCCGGACTGGCCCAGATCTCGGTAATCCCCAACGGGATCGACCCGAGGCGGTGGCCGTTCGCGCGCCGCCGCCGGCATGCCGGTCCACCCGAACTGCTCTATTTCGGTCGGCTGGAATACGAGAAGGGCGTGCATGAGGTGATCGCCGCGCTGCCGCGGATTCGGCGCGCACACCCCGGCGCCACGCTGACCATCGCCGGCGACGGCACCCAGCAGGTCCGACTCGTCGAGGTCGCCCGAAAACACAAGGTGCTCAGGGCGGTTCACTTCCTGGGTCGGGTCGACCACGACGAACTCCTTGAGCTGTTGCACCGCACCGACGTGGCCGTACTGCCGAGCCATTACGAACCATTCGGCATCGTTGCCCTGGAGGCGGCCGCCGCCGGAGCACCGTTGGTGACCTCCGACGTCGGCGGCCTCGGCGAGGCGGTGATCGACGGCGAGACCGGGCTGTCCGTGCCGCCCCGCGACGTCGCCGCCCTGGCCGACGCTGTCGGAGTGGTGCTCGCCGACCCGACAGCGGCCCAGCACCGGGCATTGGCTGCTCACGCGCGCCTCACATCGGATTTCGACTGGACCAACGTGGCGTCCCACACCGCACGGGTGTACCTGGCCACCAAGCGGCGCCAGCGGGAGCCATTGGCCCGCAGGCCGATCGTCGAGCACGCGCTACCGGATCGCTGACGAACCGCAAGCGGCTAGCGAGCGGCCTTCTTGCGTTCGATATCGGCCAGCGCGGCAGCCAGTTCAGCCCGCTCGGCGGCGGAGGCCTCCCACGCCACCTTGCGGTTCTTGACCACCTTGGCCGGCGAACCCACCGCGATCGAGAAGTCCGGAATATCGCCCTTCACCACGGCGTGCGCGCCGAGCACACAGCCGCGGCCGATCGTGGTGCCCCGTAGGACGCTCACCTTGGTGGCGATCCAGGTATCCGGGCCGATACGAACCGGGGTCTTCATGATGCCCTGGTCCTTGATCGGCAGCTCGATACTGTCCATCTTGTGGTCGAAATCGCAGATATAACACCAGTCGGCCATCAGCGTCGAGTCGCCGAACTCGATGTCGAGATAGCAGTTGATCACGTTATCGCGGCCGAACACCACCTTGTCGCCGAGACGTAGCGAGCCTTCATGGGCACGGATGGTGTTCTTATCCCCGATGTGTACCCAGCGGCCGATCTCCAGCTGCGCGAGCTCCGGGGTCGCGTGAATCTCCACGTTCTTACCGAGAAAGACCATTCCGCGGGTGATGACATGCGGATTGGCCAGCTTGAACTTCAACAACCGCCAATAGCGCACCAAGTACCACGGCGTGTAGGCGCGGTTGGCGATGACCCACTTGAGCGACGCCCTGGTGAGGAATCGCGCCTGGCGGGGATCACGGCGCCGGGAGCCGCGCCAGCGCCTGTGGATCGGCGAACCCCACATGCTCGTCATGGCCGATGAGCCTACCCAAGGTGTTCCAGCAGCCGGGCTAGTCTCGGCGGTACGGTCTCAGGCGGCGACGAGAAAGGACACCGGTGCTGCGACGAGTGCTCGCGTTGTCCTCGGCAGCGCTGTTGACCGGTTCCCTCGCCGGCTGTGGCAGTACCGATTCCTGGGTGGAATCCACCGCGGCACCGGGGTGGAGCGCGCAATATGCCGACGCCGCGAACACCAGCTACACCGCCACCGATGGTGCGACCGCACTGACGCCGGGGTGGAGTCGTTCAGTCAAGGGTGAACTGGGTGCGGCGGCCGCCCTGGCCGCCGACGGCGATCTCGCCCTCAACGGGCAGACTGCCGGCGGTTGTTCGCTGATGGTGTGGGAAAACGACAACAACGGCCGGCAGCGCTGGTGCACCCGGATGGTGCTCGGCGGCGGCTCCTCCAGCCCGCTGTTCGACGGGTTCGACAACCTCTATCTGGGCCAGCCCGGCCTGATGCTCTCCTATCCGCCCACCCAATGGGTGCGCTGGCGCACCAATGTCATCGGTATGCCGACCACCGCGAGGTTCCTGCGCAGCGGGCAGCTGCTGGTGGTCACCCATCTGGGGCAGGTTCTGGTCTTCGACTCACATCGGGGCGTGGTGTCCGGAACTCCGCTGGACCTCGTGGAGGGCATCGACCCGACCGACGCCACCCGTGGCCTCACCGACTGCGGGCAGTCGCTGTCCGGCTGTCCGGTGGCGTCGGCACCGGCATTCTCGGCGGCCAGCGGGATCGTCGTGATCGGGGTGTGGCAGCCGGGTGCGCGGTCATCGGTGCTCACCGCACTGCGCTACCAGCCCGGCCAGACGCCACTGCTGGTCCGGGAGTGGACCTCCGAGGCCGTCGAGTCCGGCGTGCTGGCCAGCCCGGTGCTCTCCGCGGATGGCGAAACGGTGTACATCACCGGCCGTGACCGCCGGTTGTGGGCGCTCGATGCGGCCAGCGGCCGATCGAAATGGTCCGTTGCGCTGGGATTTCAGCCGCAGACCCCGCCGACGGTCGCTCCAGGTGGGCTGATCATCGCGGGCGGTGGACCGGATACCCGACTGGTTGGGATCAAGGATTTGGGGGACCGCGCCGAGGTGGCCTGGCGGCGCGATGATGTGACCCCGCTGTCGACCTCAAGCCAGGCCGGTTCCGGGGTCGCCTACACGGTTGTGGCCGACGCGCCGGAACGGCTGTCGCTGTTGGTATTCGACCCAGCCGAGGGAGGGCGAACACTCAACAGCTATCCGCTTGCCCAAGCTGAGGGTTATCCGGTCGGCGTTTCGGTGGGATCCGATCGCCGCGTCGTGGTGGCTACCAGCGCCGGCCAGGTCTACAGCTTCAATCCGGCGTAGCGTTTCCCCCGCCGCAACGTTGAATCCGGACCGAAAGCCGGACGCCCCAGTCCCCCTCAGAGTTGCAGTGGCGGGATCTGGTCGCGCGGTACCGTCACCGAGGTGGCGTCAGCATAGGACGGCAGCATTTCGCCACGGCCGAAGAAGAAGATCACCGCATCGTCGGTGACGGCGAAATTCTGATAGCGCGTGGGATCCCGGCCGTCAGCCGGAAAAACACTGCCCGCCATACCCGTGTCGTATTCGAGTTGGCGCTGCACGATCGGGAAAATCGCGTCCAACGGCTCGGCGTCGGGCAGGAAAAGCGTGTCGAAGGTGACCGGCTCACCCCGATCGACATCGTAGGTGAAGGATTTGAACCAGGTGGTCGGATGCGCGCTGCCCACATTCTGGAACAGTTTCAGCACGACGCTGCGGGTCTGCGCCGACTGGAACGATTCCGCGGTGACGTCCATCTCGTAGGGCAGGTTTCGCGGGTCCGGGGTCCCGGCGACGTTGACGAATCCTTCCCGGGTCTGGAAAAGATAGTCGACGATCGCCTGCTCATCCGGGTAGCCCAAGGGGAACGTCACGTCCATCGTGTACCCCGGTTCGGTGGCCTGAACACGGCACATGTCACCGGCATCAACGGCACCGCCGAGTTCGACACAGGCGGCGGGGGCCGCCTCGGCTGGTGCGGCAGCCACAACGGCGCCACTGACCAGCAACGAGGCCAAGCTCACTGCCACGATCGGAAATCGCATACCCGGAGCCTACCGGGACGGCCGGCATATGAAGGCCACCGCACGCGCGGCCGCACCGGAGCCGCTACGCATGATCACCATCGACATCGGGTCGCTCCCTGACGGGCGCAACCGCCGGCGCAGCGCATCGGGGTCCACGTCGACGCCACGTACGAGGATCTCCAATGAGCCGCAGTTTCGCGCCGAAAGCGCCTGCCGCAAAACCTTTTCCCGGAGCGGCAGCTGATCGAGAACCTCAAACCCACGCACACCGTCGGGCAACACATCCCCGGTGAGATAGGCGATATCGGGGTCGAGTTGCCACAGCCCGTGCCGGTGAGCGTACTGGCGCACCAGCCCGGCGCGCACGATCGCGCCGTCCGGGTCGATGATCCAGCGACCCGGGGCACCGGTGACACAGTCATCCGGGTCGGCGTCGGTCAGGTGTACCTCTTCTCGTAGCGGCCCACCGAGCACCGTTGCCCGCCGCCGCACACCCGGCGGCGTCAGATCCGCCGACCACAGACAGGCTTCCCGCACCGAACCGCCGGCCGAGGTCACCTCGATCTCGCCGTCGAATCCCAGCCGCCGGACAGCGTCGAAATCGATCCCGGGCGCGCACTTCACCACCGTCGCACGGCCGCGATAGACATCGGACACGTCATCCAGCGGCGGGATGTAGGCGCGCGGGTCGAAGTGGCGGCGGCCACCGCTTCGCCGGGCCGGGTCCAGCAGGACGACGACACCCGAGCCGGCGGTGATCGGAGCCAGCGCGTCGGCACGGCACAGCGGAACGTCCGGGCCGAGGTTGTACCGGGCCATGGCCAGTCTGATCCCGTCGATATCGCTGCCGACGAGGTACTTCACCGTGTCACGCAGTGCCGCTAACTCGGTCCCGATCGAACAGGTCGCGTCGTGCACCACCAGACCCGCGAGCCGGTGGGCGCGGTGAGCGGCGACAGCGGTGGCGGTGGCCTGCTGCAACGCGGCGTCGGTGAACAGCCATCCCGACGCGAGATCACCGAGTTTGGCGACCGCACGGCGACGCAGCAGCGTGGTTTCGATCAGCGCGGCGGCATGGTCGCCGAAGCGGTCCCGTACCGCGGCCACGTCGGCCAGCAGGGTGCGGTCACCCAGGCTGAGCCGCGACACCTCCGCCAGCGCGGCGACACCAGCCGGACCGCTCAGGTAGGCGATATCGGCGTGGGTGAACGTCAGGAGGGTTTAACCCCGGTGACCATGACGTTGTAGTACCACGACTTCGGCACCACCCGCCGCCAGAGGTTGTCGTCGACCCAACTCAGGGTGGTCCAGCCGCCGAAGGCGAATTTCGCCCAACGCCAGCCGAGTTTGCCGGGTGGCACCATCGCCTCGAGGGTGCGCAGCGGCCAGCCCAACATGGCCGCGGTGAATTCGGTTGTCCTGGTGGACACCTCGGTGGCTCCGGCGTTGCACGCCATCCGCTCGAGATCGGCCGGTTCGAAGGTGTGCAGATCCACCACGGCCTCCAGTGCGGCAGCGCGCGAGGACTCGTCCAGTTCGGCCTGCGGCCGACGCCAACCCGACAAACCGGGAAGCCGGGTTGCGTTGGTGGCCACCCGCCAGGTCAGCGTGGACAGGTTGCGCGCGTAGCCGTTGCCGACCGTGGTGGGTTCACCGGCGAAGACGAACCGGCCGCCGGGTTTGAGCACCCGCAGCACCTCGCTCAGGGACTTCTCGACGTCGGGGATGTGATGCAGAACCGCGTGTCCGACCACCAGGTCGAAGGTGTCGTCGTCATACGGGATGCCTTCGGCATCGGCCACCCGACCGTCGATATCCAGACCCAGCGACTCACCGTTGCGGACCGCCACCTTGACCATGCCCGGCGAGAGATCGGTGACCGATCCACGGCGGGCCACCCCGGCCTGGATCAGGTTCAGCAGGAAGAAGCCGCTTCCACAGCCCAACTCCAGGGCGCGGCCATAGGGCAGCTCACGAAGCTCCGCGGCCGGGACGGTGGCGTCGAACAAATCCCGGGCGTAGTCGACACAACGCTTGTCATAGGAGATCGACCACTTGTCGTCATAGGTCTCCGCTTCCCAGTCGTGATAGAGAACCTGGGCCAGCTTGGAATCCTTGAGGGCCGCCTCGACCTGCTCGGCGGTCGCATGCGGATTGGGCTGGGGAACCGCGGCATCCGTCGTCGTCATGCAGGGCAGCCTAACTGCCCGCCGCGGGGACAAAAACCTCGCCATAGCGCTCCACCTGGCCGCTGGGGTCAAGATCACCGTCGATCAGCGCCTTGGCCACCGCCAGCGCGGCGGCCGGGGCATCGACGAAGCGGCCCGCCCAGCTCAGGGCTGAATCGTAGACATCGTCGGGGGCCACCAGTTCGTCGACCAGACTCATCTTGAGCGCCTCCCGGGCATCGACGAAGCGGCCACTGAACACCAGTTCCTTGGCCCGCGGACGACCCACTGTCCGGGCCAGCCGCAGGCACCCGCCGCCACCCGGCACCAGTCCGGCGAGGATCTCGGTGGCGCCCACCTTGATGTTGTCCCCGCCCACTCGCCAATCGGCGGCCAGCGCCAGGCTTAAGCCCGCACCCAACGCGTAGCCGGTGACCGCCGCGACGGTCGGTTTGGGAATCGCGGCCACCGCATCGAGGGCGGCCCGGCGGATCAGATCGGCCCTCTGGGCCTCGGCCCGGTCGAGTGTCCGAAGCTCGGGAACGTCGTCACCGGCCGAGAAGATCTCATGGCCCCCGTAGAGGATGACGGCGGCGATATCGCGGCGCCGGGAGACCTCCGCGGCGGCATCGGCCAATTCCCGGTAGGCCTGCCGGGTCAGTGTGTTGCTGGGCTCGCGGCTGATCATCACCGTACCGATCCCGGGCTGATCATCGTGGGTGTGGAGATCGACGAACTCGCGCACGACGTCAGACCTCACCATGGCGGCGCAGCGCCCGGCGCCTGGCCTCGTTGTAACGGTCGGCGTCGAAGAACTCGATCTCCCAGTTGCCGTTGGCGAGTACGGTCATCTCCGGCTCAACCGCGGCGATCTGGCGTTCCAGAGCAAGCACGTCGGCCACGGTCCGTCCGGCCAACGAGTCGAGCTGGCTCCAGGTCGGCGGCAGCAGCAGGGCACGCCCGTGCGCGAAGTCCTCGATCGCCGCCTCCGGCCGGGTCCAGTCCGCGTGATCGGACTCGGTGTTCTGCCCATCGGCCCGCTGGCCTTCCGGCAGCGCACCGACGAAGAAGTAGGTGTCGTAGCGCCGGGTGCGTTCCTCCTTCGGCGTCACCCAGTTCGACCACGGCCGCAGCAGGTCAGCCCGAATCACCAGGTTCTCTGCCCGCAGGAAGTCGGCGAAGGACAAACTGCGGTCCTCCAGGGCGAACCGCTCCGAGCGATACACCGAGGCATCGCCGACGATACTGTCGGGGTCGTCGGCCGGACCGGCGAACAGCACTCCGGACTCCTCGAAGGTCTCCCTGGCGGCGGCGCACACCAGCGCCTCGGCGAGGTCGGCCTGGATTCCGAAACGCTCTGCCCACCAGGAGGGTTCGGGCCCGTACCATGCGCGGTTACCCACCAGGCCGGTGTCGCGGTCGCGGTCGTCCACTCCCCCACCCGGGAACACTGTCATCCCCGCGGCGAATTCCATCCCGGCATGGCGGCGCATCAGGAACACCGAAATTCCCTCGCTGGTGTCGCGTACCAGCATCACCGTGGCCGCTGGCCGG
>JAHZJY010000121.1 GCA_022600695.1 Actinomycetes bacterium
CCCGGCAGCGGCACCGGCAGCACGTGCGGAGGCAGATGGCGGCCGTCGCCTTCCAACTCGACCTCGTACCGCGGCGAGCGCCCACGGATGACCCACTGGTTGTCGCCGACGCGGGAGCGCACCAGCACGGGCGGGGTCAACCGGATCACCTTGGTGCCGACCCGGACCACCACCCCGTTGACATCGCGGGCGATCGGCCCCAGCGACAGCAGTCCCCCGGAGAACGCAACGCAGACGTCGGCATCACCGAAGTCATGCGCCTGGCCCCACCACCAGCGAAGCGGAAAGCCGGCGCCCCAGTTGCGTTCGGCGTAGAGCTTGGCGTTGTCGAAGCGCCAACTCTCCCCCGCGTACTCCACCGTCCCGCTGGCCCGCCCGCCCAGATAGTAGGGATGCCAATACTGGTTGAGGAAAGGGATGGCCGAGAACGCGCCCCCGCCGCCGAAGACCTTGGGCCACAGCACCCGGTCGGAGAACTCCATGTTCAGCCGCAAGTCGCCGAGTTCGAACTTCACCCGGTCAGCGCCCACGGTGAAGTTGCCGCCGCGGTCGCCGGCAGTGACACGAAACGGGGTGTTCTCCGCCCGCGCCCCGGACAGCGCGGCCGAGCGCACCACCAGCCCGGGATGGACGCCCACTGCTGTCGTCGACCAGTCGCCTTCCGGATGCCGATTGACGCTACACAGGGCGATCAGGACGCGACCGCTGGACTCGTCGGAGACCCGCCAGAACCAGCCCTCCATCTCGGTGCCGTGGGAGGGCAAGGGGTTGCCGAACGGGACGTCGGCGCCGGTTCGGCGGTAGGCGTTGACCAGGGAATTGAGCATGTTCTATTTCACCTTCGCCATCAGTGTTCCATCCAGGTACTCCGCCCGGCAGGCCCGGCGGGCCAACTTGCCGCTGGTGGTCCGCGGGATCGCGCCGGCCGGCAACAGCACCACGTCGACGGCCTTGACACCGTATTGCTGCGAGACCGCGTTACGGATCGCCTCGATGGCCGGCTGCGGATCGGTCCGAGTTGTACCCGAGGCGCGTTCGGCGATGATGACCAGATCCGGTGCGGTGAACGCCGTGACATAGCCCCGGCGAACCATGGGCGAGGCATCTGCGGTAGCCGCCTCGATATCCTGTGGGTAGAAGTTGCGCCCGCCGATTTCCATCAGGTCGACGATGCGTCCGGTCACGTAGAGCTCACCTTCGACGAACATCCCCAGATCTGTCGTCCGAAGCCAGGTGGCGTCCAGGGGGATGCCCTCGGCCCGGCTGCCTGACGCCAGCCGCGCGGCCAGTTTCGCGCCGAAGATTTCGCGGGTCTGCTCCGGCTGGTTCCAGTACCCACGGCCAATATTGTTGCCGTGCAACCAGATCTCCCCGACTCGGCCGTCGAGGATCTCCTCGCAAGTCTCAGGGTCCACGATCACCGCCCACAGGCTGCGAGCCACCTGCCCGCACGTCACCTGCGCGACGGAGTTCGGCGCATCAACGTCGACCCGCACCGCCATCCCGGCGGCGAGACACTCACCGTCAAAATAGGACGCCGTGGGTACCGCGTCCGGCGCGGTGGTGGCTACCATGAGGGTGGCCTCGGCGATCCCGTAGGCCGGTTTGATCGCGGTAGGCGGAAGGCCCTGCGGAGCAAAGACTTCGGTGAAGGCCTCGATCGCCCCCATGCTGACCGGTTCGGAGCCGATGATCATCACGACATTGCTCAGGTCGATGTCCTCGCCCGGCCGCGGCCGGCCGCGCTGCGCGGTCCACTCGTAGGCGAAGTTGGGCGCCGCGGTAACGACTCGGCCCACCCGGGACCCGTCCGACAACGCCCTGATCCAGCGCTGCGGGCGGCGGACGAATGCGGTGGGCGACATCAGCGTGGAGTGCCCGCCGTAGGTCGCCGGGAAGCCGATCATCGACAGGCCCATATCGTGATAGAGCGGTAACCAGCTGACACCGTGGGTATTCCGGTTCATCAGGTCGATGGCGAAGATCATCTGGATCAGGTTCGTCACGACGGCGCGGTGGGTGATCTCCACGCCGATCGGCGGGCGGGTGGAACCGGAGGTGTACTGCAGATGCGAGACATCGTCCTCGTCGATGGAGACGGGGTCGAATTGGCCCGCGGCGGAGTCCGGGATTCGGTCGATCACCGCCACCTCTGGTGTTGCACCGGGCAGCCGGTCCAGGAACGTCGCGACGGAGTCCTCGGCGGCCGCGGTCGTCAGCACCAGCGCGGGCTGCGCGTCGGCAAGCGCCGTTTCCAGGCGTTCGGCGTGGCCGGGAAGCTCGGGGGCGAACAGCGGCACCGCGATGGTTCCGGACTTGACCGCGGCGAAGAACCCGGCGACATAGTCCAGCCCCTGCGGCGCCAACACGGCGACGCGCTCCCCCCTGCTGGTGACTTTCCGGATGTGGGAGCCGATCGCCCGCAGTCGAAAGTCCAGTTGCGACCAGGTCAGTTCGACGACAGCACCGTCGGGAGACCGGCCGAAGTCCAGGTAGCGGTAGGCAACCATCTCGCCCACATTGACGATATTGCGGTCGATCAGCGAGATCAGGGTGGTATCGGGCGGCAGTGCCACCCGGCCGGCGGCGTCCACGCAGTCGTCAATCTCGAGCAGGCCCTGCGGCGCCTCGAAGCCCTGCCCCCGAGCCCGCTGCATATCCGTGAGTCTAAGCGCGGCGGTTAGGGTGGGCCGGACCTCGCCGCGCGACCGCTGGAGAAGTATGCCGAGTTGGATTGCCCGACTAGTGCGGCTCGATGGATACGGCCCCGGCGGGCACAGTTTCCGGGCTACCAACGCCCAGGGCGCGGGTCCCCGACTCTTCGGCGGTCTGATCGCTGCGCAGGCCTTGGCCGCCGCGGGCGCCACCGTCGACTCCGGCCGGTTGCCGCAGTCGCTGCACGCCTACTTCATCA
>JAHZJY010000122.1 GCA_022600695.1 Actinomycetes bacterium
GGCAAACAGATCGCCAAGATCGCCTCCGGACTGGCCAAACCCGATGGTATTCGGGTCATTTCGCGCCGCGATGAGCGACCTCTGCTTCGGGGACTCGCCGTGCGTCGGCTCTGGGGCGTCGGTCCGGTCGCCGAGGAGAAGTTGCACCGGCTCGGTATCGAGACGGTGGGACAGTTCGCCGCGCTCACCGAAGCGGAGGCCGCCGACATTCTGGGCGCCGCGTGGGGCCCTGCGCTGCACCGACTGGCCCAAGGAATCGACGACCGACCCGTGGCGGAACGTGCCGAGGCCAAACAGATCAGCGCCGAGTCGACCTTCGAGGCCGACCTCACCACGCTGGAGAAGCTTCGCGAGGTGGCGGGTCCGATCGCCGAGCAGGCCCACCGCCGGTTGACCAGCGATGGACGCGGGGCCCGGACGGTGACGGTGAAACTGAAGAAGTCCGATATGTCGACGTTGACCCGGTCGGCGACCCTGCCCTATGCCACAACCGATTCGGCCACCTTGACGGCCACCGCGCGTCGATTGCTGCTGGATCCCCGCGATGTGGGTCCGATTCGCCTCGTCGGGGTGGGGTTCTCGGGTCTCAGCGATGCCCGCCAGGAATCACTGTTCCCGGAACTGGAGCAGCGGGGACTGCAGATGTTCTCTGATGCGCCGGCGGGGGAGTCCGTGGTGGAGCCGGCCGGCTGGCGGGTCGGTGATGACGTCACCCACCCCGGATACGGTCACGGTTGGGTGCAGGGCGCCGGTCACGGGGTGGTCAGCGTGCGGTTCGAGACCCGGGTCAGCGGGCCCGGGATGATGCGCACCTTCACCGTCGACACCGCGGAACTCACCCGTGCCGACCCAGTCGGCAGCCTCGAGTGGACATCGTCCTGATCGAGGTCACCCCCAACGCCCGATGATCTCGTCGACCGGGAGGCCGGTGCCCAGTGCCGCCATCATCAGCACCCGGGCCTGACCGGCCCGCAGCCGCGGCACCGGAATCGCGCCGGCCTCCGCGAGTTCGTGGCCGGGGCCGTACGCCGCACTGGTGCCACCGGTGGGAACCCTGGTGACGATGGCGACGGCGATACCTCGCCGGCACGCTCGGGCCACCGCGCCCACCATGGCGGCCCCGGCGTTACCGGACCCCATCGCCTCGATGATCAGCCCGCGGGTGCCCGCGGCGGTGAAGGCGTCGACCGCCGTGCCGTCGGCGCCCGGATACGCGCCTGCGATATCCACCCTGGGGGCCGAATTGAGCCGGCCGAGGTAGGGACGCTTCTTGTCTGCGGTGACGGTGAAGACACCGCCCGACACCGACCCCACCGAGTTGCCGCCGAAGACCGCCGGTCCGCCGAGTTTCGTTGTGCCCAACGGAGCCAGGACGGTACCGGCGAAGCTCACCAGAACCCCCATCCCGCGCGCCCGGGGACTCGCCGCCACGATCAGCGCGTCCCGCAGATTCGCCGGGCCGTCGGCATCCGGATCATCGGCGGCCCGCCCCGCCCCGGTCAGCACCACCGGAACCTCGCCCCCGTAGCCGAGGTCCAGCCACAGTGCCGTCTCCTCCATGGAATCGGTTCCGTGGGTCACCACCACCCCGTCCACGCCGTCGGCGGTCGCCTCGGCCACGGCCGCCGCGATGGTCAGCCAGTCGGTCGGGGTGAGCTGGGAACTGTCCACGTTCATCAGGTCGATCACCGAGACGTCCGTGTCGCTTTCCCGGACGGCACCGGGCGTCGTACCGAGGTCCGAAACCAACTCGGCCCCGCTGCGGGCCGGACGAAGCACACCATCGGGGCCGGAACCGGACGCGATCGTGCCACCGGTGGTGATGACGATCAGACGGGGCATGCCGGACATCATTGCACCTAAGGGATGATGGGGGCGTGACCGACGAACCCCTGCCTGCCGCGGAGCGGCCGCGTCGGCGGCAACGGATGCTGTTGACGGTCGCGGGCGCGGTGCTCGTCGCCGATATCGTCACCAAGGTCCTGGCCGTCAGACTGCTGACTCCGGGGCGGCCGGTGCCGATCATCGGCGACACCGTCACCTGGACACTGGTCCGCAACTCCGGCGCCGCGTTCTCAATGGCGACCGGGTACACCTGGTTGCTGACCCTGATCGCGATCGGGGTGGTGGTGGGCATCATCTGGATGGGTCGCCGGTTGGTTTCGCCCTGGTGGGCGGTCGGACTCGGCATGATCCTCGGCGGGGCGCTGGGAAACCTGGTCGACCGGTTCTTCCGCTCCCCGGGTCCGCTACGCGGTCACGTGGTCGACTTTCTGTCCATCGGGTGGTGGCCGGTGTTCAACGTCGCCGATCCCGCGGTGGTGGGTGGGGCGATCCTGCTGGTGGTCCTCTCGGTCCTCGGCTACGACTTCGACAGGTCGACCCGGCGCACGTCCGATACCGAGTCGGTCTGATGGCCGAACGGTCCATGCCGGTGCCGGAGGGGCTGGCCGGCATGCGGGTGGATGCCGGTCTGGCACGGCTGCTCGGGCTGTCCCGGACCGCGGTGGCGACGGTCGCCGAGAGTGGTGGCGTCGAGTTGGACGGGGTTCAGGCCGGCAAATCGGACAAACTGATGGCCGGCTCGTGGCTGACCGTCCGGCTACCGGAAGAGGCAGCGCCGGTGGAGAACACACCGGCCGAGGTGGAGGGCATGAATATCCTCTACTCGGATGACGATATCGTCGCCGTCGATAAGCCGCCCGGTGTCGCGGCGCACGCGACTGTCGGCTGGCATGGCCCCACCGTGCTGGGTGGACTGGCCGCGGCGGGTTTTCGGATCAGCACCTCGGGCATCCACGAACGGCAGGGCATCGTGCAACGCCTCGACGTCGGCACCTCCGGTGTGATGGTGGTGGCGCTCTCGGAACACGCCTACACGGTGCTCAAGCGGGCGTTCAAACAGCGGACCGTCGACAAGCGGTATCACGCTGTGGTGCAGGGACATCCGGACCCCTCCAGCGGAACCATCGACGCCCCGATCGGCCGGCACCGCGGAAACGCCTGGAAATTCGCGGTCACCGAGAATGGCCGACACAGCATCACCCAC